>NZ_JBFTRS010000015.1:0-157464 GCF_056399645.1 Massilia sp. 01N417
GCACCGGCGAGCGCGCCGGCCGCGCCCTCCCTGGCGGCGCTGCTGGCCGAGGCGCGGCGCCTGGCCGATGCCGGCCGCCTGCCGGACGCCGAGCGGGCCTGCCAGGAAATCCTGGCCCTGCAGCCCGGGCTGGCCGAAGCCTGGTTCCTGCTCGGCCTGACCAGCGAATGCGCCGGCCAGCCGCGCGCGGCCGAACGCCACTGGCGCCGCTGCCTCTTCCTGCAGCCCGAGCACTACGAGGCGCTGTGCAGCCTGGCCCTGCTGATCGAGCAGCGCGGCGACGTGATCGATGCCGCCCTGCTGCGCCGGCGCGCCGCCCGCGTGCACGCGCGCCGGCGCGGCGCGGGAGCACGGCAATGACGCAGCTGCCCGGGTCCGGCGCATCGTCCGGCGACTGCTGGCGCCGCATCGGCGTGACTGGCGACCGCAGCTGCGCGGAGCTGGAGCACCACGTCCACTGCCGCAACTGCCCGGTGTACGCGGCGGCGGCCCAGCGCAATCTCCAGCGCCCGGTCGAGCCGGATTACCGCGAGGCCTGGGCGCGCGAGCTGGCCCGGCCCGAACCGCCGCCCGCCGCCACCGATGCCGCCGCGATGGTGTTCCGCATCGGCGCCGAATGGCTGGCGGTGCCGGTGGCGCTGGCCGCCACGGTGGCGCCGCCGGCGCCCGTGCACCGCCTGCCGCACCGTTCCGGCGGGGCCCTGCTCGGCGTGGTCAACGTCGGCGGGCGGGTGCTGCCGGCGGTCTCGCTGGCGGCCATGCTGGGCATCGACACCGCCGCGGCGCCGGCGCCGGCCGGCCGCCACAGCTTCGAGCGCCTGCTGGTGCTGGGCTTGCGCGGCCAGCGCGTCGCGGTGCCGGTCGCGGAGGTGCACGGCATCCTGCGCCATGCCTCGACGGCCCTGCGCGCGCGCGCCGCCACCCTCGGCCACTTGCCGGCGGCGCTGGTCGCCGGCGTGATCGCCGACGGCGCCGTCGAGGCCGGCCTGCTGGACGCCGCCATGCTGGAACGTGAAGTATCGGAGCTGCTGCGATGAGCATCGGCCAGGGATTCGACGGCGACCTGAGCGGCTTCTCGATGCTCGAGCTGTTCCGCATGGAGGCCCAGGCCCAGGCGCGCGTGCTCACCGACGGCCTGCTGCGCAGCGAGCGCGGCCAGGATCCCGCCACGCTGGAAGCGATGATGCGCGCCGCCCATTCGACCAAGGGCGCGGCCGCCATCGTCGGCATGGAGCCGATGGTGAAGCTGGCGCATGCGATGGAGGACGTGTTCATCGCCGCCCAGCAGGGCCGGCTGGCGCTCGATGCGGCTGGCGTCGACGTGCTGCTGGGGGCGGTCGACCTGATGCGGCAACTGGCGGCGCTGTCCGAGTCCGAGCTGGCCGACGCCGGTCCGCATGGCGGCCAAGTCGAGGCGGCGCTTGCCGCACTGGACGCGCTGCAGGCCGGCGCCATGGAGGCGCCCGCGCTCATGCCGCCGGCGCCGGTCGCCGCGCAGCTGCCCGCTGCCGTGCCCAACGCCGCCGCGCCGGTCTTCGACGCCGGCAACGAACTCCTGACTCTGGCCGGCCAGGCGCGCCTGCATGCCGGCCAGCTGCGTCCCTGGGTCGACGCGCTGCAGCGCCACAAGCGCCAGCAGCACGGCATGTTCGCCCCCCTCGAACAGCTGCGCGAAGCGATCGTGGCCGGCGGCGATCCGCGCCTGCTGGAACTGGTGCGCGTGGTCGAGGAGCGCGCCCGTCCGCTGCGCGACAGCCTGCAGCGCAGCATCCTCGATGCCGAGCACTACGAGCGGCAGGCCACCGGCGTCGCCACCCGCCTGGTCGACGAAGTGCTCGAACTGCATATGTGCCGCTTCGGCGACGGCCTGCACGGCCTGCCGCGCATGGTGCGCGACCTCGCGCGCAGCCTGGGCAAGGACGTGCGCCTGGACGTCACCGGCGCCGACACCCTGGTCGACCGCGCGGTGCTGGTGCGCCTCGAAGCGCCGCTCGGCCAGCTGCTGCGCAATGCGGTCGACCACGGCATGGAGACGCCTGCCGGACGCGCGGCCGCCGGCAAGCCCGCCACCGGCACCATCCGGCTGGACGCGCGCCACCGCGGCGGCATGCTGTCGATCGAGGTGAGCGACGACGGCCGCGGCGTCGACCCCGAGCGGATCCGCCGCGCCGCCGTCGCCCGCCGGCTGGCCGCGCCCGGCTTCGCCCAGGCGCTGTCGACCCCGGAGCTGATGGAATTCCTGTTCCTGCCCGGCTTTTCGCTGAAGGAGGACGCCAACGAGATCTCCGGCCGCGGGGTCGGCCTGGACGTGGTGCACGAAGCGGTGCGGGCCCAGAACGGCACGGTGCGGATCGAGTCCACGGCGGGCCGCGGCTTCCGTACCGCCATCGTGCTGCCGGTCACCCAGTCGATCGTGCGCGCACTGGTGGTGGACGTATTGGGCGAGGCCTATGCGCTGCCGATCGCACGCGCCGAACGCGTGCTGCGGGTGCCGGCCGGCGCGGTGCAGACCCTGGCCGGCCGCCAGTACCTGGAGGTCGAGGGCGCCCACCTCGGCCTGGTGGCGGCCGGCCGCGTGCTCGAGCTGGGCGACGCCACGCCGGGCGCCGAGCTGGCGGTGGTCGTGATCGGCGGCGCGCGCGAACGCTACGGCCTGGTGGTGGACGAGGTACGTGGTGAACAGAGCCTGACGGTGCAGCCGCTCGAGCCGGTGTTCGGCAAGCTGCGCGACGTCGCCTCCTGCGCCCTGCTCGACGACGGCGCCCCGGTGCTGATCCTGGACGTGCCCGACATGCTGCTGTCGATCGCACGCCTGCTGGAGGCCGGCGAATCGCTGCAGCCGGTGCCGTCCGGCGCCGGCGCGCGCCCGGACGGGCGCCAGGCCGCGCGCCGCATCCTGGTGGTCGACGATTCGCTCACCGTGCGCGAGATGCAGCGCAAGCTGCTGGCGGCGCGCGGCTACCGGGTCGACGTCGCCCTCGACGGCGTCGACGGCTGGAACAGCGTGCGCGCCGGGGCCTACGACCTCGTGATCACCGACATCGACATGCCGCGCATGGACGGCATCAAGCTGCTCGAACGGATACGCCAGGACCCGCGCCTGCAGCGGCTGCCGGTGATGATCGTCTCCTACAAGGACCGTCCGGAAGACCGCGCGCGCGGACTCGAAGCCGGCGCCGATTACTACCTGGCCAAGGGCGCCTTCCACGACGCCACCCTGCTCGACGCCGTGCGCGACCTGATCGGCGCGCCCTTGCCGGGGGAGCCGTCATGAGAATCGGCATCGCCAACGACGTGCCGATCGCGGCCGAGGCGCTGCGCCGGGTACTGGCCGCCAGCGGCGAGCACCAGGTGGCCTGGATCGCGCGCACCGGCGTCGACGCCGTGCGCCTGTGCGCCGACCTGCGGCCGGACCTGGTGCTGATGGACCTCGACATGCCGCTGCTCGACGGCGTCGAGGCGACCCGCCGCATCATGGCGAATGCGCCGTGCGCGATCCTGGTCGTCACGGCGCGGCCGCAGGACAATGTCGGCCAGGTGTTCCGCGCCCTCGGCGCCGGCGCCCTCGACGTGGTCGCGACCCCGGTGCTGCTCGGCCAGCCGGGCG
Source organism: Massilia sp. 01N417 (assembly GCF_056399645.1). Taxonomy (NCBI): domain Bacteria; kingdom Pseudomonadati; phylum Pseudomonadota; class Betaproteobacteria; order Burkholderiales; family Oxalobacteraceae; genus Massilia; species Massilia sp. 01N417. The sequence goes on from NZ_JBFTRS010000015.1 coordinate 3,608, forward strand.
GCGAGGCAGCGCTGCTGGCCAAGATCCGCACCATCGGCAAATTGGTCGCCGGCCGCCCCGCCCCGGTGCCGGCCGGGGTGCCGCACGTGGCGCGCCTGGTGGCGATCGGCGCCTCGACCGGCGGACCGGCGGCGCTGGCGCGCCTGTTCTCGCTGTGGCAGCCGCCGCCCGACACCGCGGCGGTGGTGGTCCAGCACATCGACAGCAGCTTCGCCGCCCAGCTGGTGCGATGGCTGGGCGAGCAGAGTCCCGCGAAGATCGCGCCGATCGCCGATGGCGACCACCTGGAAGGCGGCATGGTGCAGGTGGCGACCACCGCCGACCACCTGCGCCTGGCGCCCGGCCACCGGCTGCACTACGACGCCGAGCCGCGCGACGAGATCCACCGCCCCTCGATCGACATCTTCTTCCATTCGGTGGCGCGGCACTGGGGACGCGCGGCGACCGGGATCCTGCTGACCGGCATGGGCCGCGACGGCGCCGCCGGCCTGTTCGCGTTGCGCGCGGCCGGCCACATGACCATCGCCCAGGACGAAGCCAGCAGCGCGGTGTACGGCATGCCACGCGCCGCCGCCGAGATGAACGCTGCCCAGAAAATTTTGCCATTAGGCAATATTTCAGAGTGGTTATCGGATAGAATTGGCGGCGCGTAATGACACGCGCATTCCCACCAATTGAATTTCAGCCGATGTCCGCAGCCAGCCCCATCCCCGCCGAGCCAGACCCCGCCAGCTTCCAGATACGCGTGCTGCTGGTCGACGACCAGCTCATCATCGTCGAAGCCGTGCGGCGCATGCTCGCCGCCCATCCCGATATCGACTTCCATTACGTTACCGACGCCCAGGCCGCGCACGCGGCGGCGCTGGCCCTGCGGCCGACCGTGATCCTGCAGGACCTGGTGATGCCGGGCGCCGACGGCTTCCAGCTGCTGGCCGGCTACCGCGCCGAAGACGCCCTGCGCGAGGTGCCGGTGGTGGTGCTGTCGGCCAAGGAGGAGGCCAGGCTGAAGGCGCACGGCTTCGCGGTCGGCGCCAGCGACTACCTGGTCAAGCTGCCCGACCAGCTCGAGCTGGTGGCGCGCATCCGCCACCATTCGCGCGGCTACATCAGCCTGCTGCAGCGCGACGCCGCCTACCGCTCGCTGCGCGCCAGCCAGGACGAGCTGGCGCAGGCCAACCTCGAACTGCGCAAGCTTGCCGCGCTGGACGGCCTGACCGGCATCGCCAACCGCCGCCGCTTCGACGAAGCGATCGACACCGAATGGCAGCGCGCGCGCCGCCGGCAGGCGCCGCTGTCGCTGCTGCTCTGCGACGTCGACCACTTCAAGCACTACAACGACAGCCTCGGCCATCCAGCCGGCGACCTGTGCCTGAAAAAGACCGCCGCCGTGCTGACCGGGCAATTGAAGCGCCCGGCCGACCTGGTGGCGCGCTACGGCGGCGAGGAATTCGCGATCCTGCTGCCGGAAACCGGCCTGGACGGCGCCCTCAAGCTGGCCGAGGACTGCCGCCGCCATCTCGAACAGCTGGCGCAGCCGCATCCGGCCGCCCCCTGCGGGACGGTGACGATGTCGATCGGGGTCGCCAGCGCCTTGCCGAGCGAAGGCGGCAGCATCGAGGCGCTGATCGCCGCCGCCGACGGCGCGCTGTACGAGGCCAAGCGAGCCGGACGCAACCGGGTGGCGGCCTGAACACCCTCAGATCATCACCGGTTCCGGCTCCAGCAGCACCCCGAAGCGCGCCTGGACGTCCGCCTGGATGGCCCGCGCCAGCGCCAGCACTTCCTCGCCGCTGGCGCCGCCATTGTTGACCAGCACCAGCGCCTGCTTCGGATAGACGCCGGCGCGGCCCAGCGACCTGCCCTTCCAGCCGCACTGGTCGATCAGCCAGCCGGCCGCCAGCTTTTCGCTGCCGTCGGCTTGCGGGTGGTGGACCAGGTTCGGCCACCGTGCCAGCAGGCGGGCGCAGTGCTCGCCCGCCACCACCGGGTTCTTGAAGAAGCTGCCGGCATTGCCGATCTCGGCCGGATCGGGCAGCTTGCGGCGGCGGATCGCGATCACGGCGTCGGCCACCTGGCGCGGTGTCGGGCCGGTGACGCCGTCGAGTTCGCGGGCCAGCTCGGCATAGCGCAGGTTCGGCGCCCAGGCTTTCGGCAGCGCGAAGCTCACGTCCAGCACCGCCAGGCTGCGGCCGTCTTCGTGCTTGAACACGCTGTCGCGGTAGGCGAAGCGGCAGGCCGCCGCGTCCATCGTGCGCGTGGCGCCGGTCTCGAAATCAAAGGCGGTGAGCGAATGGAAGAAGTCCTTGACCTCGGCTCCGTAGGCGCCGATGTTCTGGATCGGCGAGGCGCCCACCGTGCCCGGGATCAGCGACATGTTCTCCAGGCCGCCCAGTCCCTGCTCCAGGGTCCATTGCACGAACCCATGCCAGTTCTCGCCAGCGCGGGCGCGCACCAGGATCGCGTCCGGCGTCTCGCCGACGATCTCCTTGCCCATCAGGGCCATGTGCAGCACCAGTTGCCCGATGTCGGCATGGGTGATCAGCAGGTTGCTGCCGCCGCCCAGCACCAGGCGCGGCATGGCGGCGAGTTCCGGGTCGGCGGCCAGCGCCGCCAGCTGGGCGGGTTCGGTCACGCGCAGGTAGCGCCTGGCGCGGGCGCCGATGCCGAAGGTGTTGAAGTGCTGGAGGGAGATGTCGTGTTCGATGGGCAATGCTTGCATGGCTGGGTCCGGAGTTGGCCCGCTGATTATAGTGGGAAACAGGCGCCCCGACGCCAACGCTCCGTTACAATATCGGCATTCGTCACCCAATAAAAAAAGGAATCCACAATGCCATCGTTTGATGTGGTCTGCGAAGCAGACATGGTCGAAGTCAAGAACGCCGTCGAAAACTCGAGCAAGGAAATCGAGACCCGCTTCGACTTCAAGGGCACCTCGGCCAAGGTCGAGCAGAAAGACAAGGAAATCACCCTGTTCGGCGATTCCGACTTCCAGATCTCCCAGGTCAAGGACGTCCTGCTGAACAAGATGACCAAGCGCAAGGTCGACGTCCGTTTCCTGGACGAAGGCAAGATCGAAAAGATCGGCGGCGACAAGGTCAAGCAGGTGCTGAAGGTGCGCAACGGCATCGAGTCCGAAGACGCCAAGAAGATCACCAAGCTGATCAAGGAAAGCAAGATGAAGGTCCAGGCCTCGATCCAGGGCGAATCCGTGCGCGTCACCGGCAAGGATCGCGATACCCTGCAGGAAGCGATCGCCCTGCTGCGCAAGGATGTGACCGATCTGCCGCTCGCCTTCAACAACTTCCGCGACTGACCGGAAGACCGGCCGTTACCGCACGACCGTGCGGTAAATGGCCCTCTGTAAAGCCCATCTCCTGCTGTAAAATGGCGGGCGATTAGTCTATGGCTGTTAAGGAATGCAATGAAACGTGTAGATGATTTCCGCCTGCGTTTGGGCAACAAGGAATACGTGCCCATCATGATCGGCGGAATGGGAGTCGACATCTCGACTTCCGAACTGGCGCTCGAGGCAGCGCGCCTGGGCGGCATTGGCCATATTTCCGACGCGATGGTCCCGGACGTCTCGGACCGCAAGTTCGATACGAGCTTCGTCAAGGAAAAGACCAAGCTCTACAAGTTCAACATCAACAACATGGACAAATCGGTGGTCCAGTTCGACCTGGACCGCCTGGCCGAGGCAACCCGTCTGCACGTGGGCGCAACCATGGACGCGAAGAAAGGCGATGGCCTGATCTTCGTGAACTGCATGGAAAAGCTGACCATGAACGCGCCGAAGGAAACCCTGCGCACCCGCCTGTCGGCGGCGCTCGACGCCGGCATCGACGGCATCACCATGTCGGCCGGCCTGCACCTCGGTTCCTTCGAACTGGTCAAGGACCATCCGCGCTTCCGCGACGCCAAGCTGGGCATCATCGTCTCGTCCGTGCGTGCACTGCAACTGTTCCTGCGTAAGGTTTCGCGCCTCGACCGCCTGCCGGACTACGTGATCGTCGAAGGCCCGCTGGCCGGCGGCCACCTCGGCTTCGGCATCGACGACTGGCAGCAGTACGACCTGCACACCATCATGGACGAGATCCATGCCTTCATGCGCGCCGAACAGCTGGACATTCCGCTGATCGCCGCGGGCGGCATCTTCACCGGCAGCGATGCCGTGGGCTTCCTGGAAAAAGGCGCCGGCGGCGTGCAGGTGGCGACCCGCTTCACCGTCACCCACGAATGCGGCCTGCCCATCGATGTCAAGCAGGAATACTTCCGCGCCAGCGAAGAAGACATCATCGTCAACGGCGTCTCGCCGACCGGCTATCCGATGCGGATGCTGAAGCAGACCCCGGCAATCGGCTCCGGCATCCGCCCGGGCTGCGAGTCCTACGGCTACCTGCTGGACGCGACCGGCAACTGCGCCTACATCAACTCGTACAACCGCGAGGTGCAGGCGAATCCGGATTCGAAGAACATCCGCGTGTTCGACAAGACCTGCCTGTGCACCCACATGCGCAACTTCAACTGCTGGACTTGCGGATCGACCACCTACCGCCTGAAGGACACCACCCACAAGCTGGGCGACGGCAACTACCAGATCCTGTCGGCCGAGCACGTGTTCAAGGACTACCAGTTCAGCATCGATAACCAGGTCGCCCTGCCGGCGCGCGCCGAAGCCGCCGCCTGATATTCTGCGCGGAACGGTTCCCCGGCACCGCTGTCCAACGGCGGATGGCCTTGCATGGGGAGCCGCATGTTCGATACCGATCCGCCCGCCCGCGCCGTCTTCCTGACGGACGACGCGGGCAGCATCATCACCTGGAACCGGGGTTGCGAGACCCTGTTCGGCATACCGGCCGCGAGCGCACTCGGCCGTCCCATCACCAGCCTGTTCGCCGCCAGCGCGCGTGACGCCTGGACCGCGGGCTGGGCCGCCCTGGCCCAGCGTCCCGAAGGCGCCCAGCTGAATGCCGACCTGCGCTGCGGCGGCAACCGCATCTTCGCCGCCACCCTGGCGCTGGCCCCGCAGGTCGACGCCGACGGCCGGCCGCTCGGCTGCGCGGTCGCCGTCACCACCGAGGTCGAACGCGGTTCGCCCGAATCCGAGAACGTCGCGCGCACGCCGCTGTCGGCCGTGGTCGACCTGTTTCCGGGCACCTTCTATGCCCTCAACCGCGAGGGCCGCCTCGTCCTCTGGAACCACAACCTGGAGCGCCTGACCGGCATGGCGCCGGAAGAACTGGCGGCCGCGCGCGGTCCCGACCTGCTCGACCTGCCGCAGCGCCCTTTGCTGGCCGAGGCCCTGCGCCGCGTGCTGGAGGAAGGCGCCGAGATGAAACTCGAAGTCGACTACGTCGCCAAGAACGGCAAGGAAATCCCGGTGCTGCTGTGCGGCACGCGGGTGCGCTGCAACGGCGGCGAGTACGTGTTCGGGGTCGGCATCGACATCGGCGAGCGCCGCCAGCGCGAGGGCAGGCTGCGCCTGCGCGAACGTGCGCTGCACGCGGCCAGCAACGGCATCGTGATCGCCCGCTGCGACGGTCCCGACAACCCGATCGAATATGTGAATCCGGCCTTCGAGCGCATCAGCGGCTACAGCGCGGAAGAATCGCTCGGCCGCGATCCGCGCTTCATGGCCGCGCCCGGCATGGATGCGGGCGAACGGACCGAAGTGCGCGAGGCGATTGCGGCCTGCCGCCCGGTCAACGTGGTGCTGCGCAACCTGCGCAAGAACGGCGAGCTGTTCTGGAACGACCTGAGCATCACCCCGGTCCACGACGAGCACGGCACCGTGACCCATTTCATCGGCGTCATCAACGACGTCACAGCGGCCATGCAGCGCACCGCCCACCTCGAGCACGAGGTCAACCACGACCCGCTGACCGGGCTGGCCAACCGCAACCTGCTGTGGGACCGGCTGGACCAGGCGCTGCACGTGGCGCAGCGTCAGAAGTCGCTGGTGGCGACCGTGCTGATCGACCTCAACAACTTCAAGTCCATCAACGACACCCTCGGCCACGAAGCCGGCGACGTGGTGCTGAAGGTGGTGGCGCGGCGCCTGCAGGCCTCGGTGCGCGACAGCGACACGGTGGCGCGCATGTCCGGCGACGAATTCGTGCTGGTGCTGGCCAACCAGCCCTCGCTGCGCTTCACCCTGCGGATGGTCGAGCGGCTGCGCCAGAGCTTCGCGATCCCGGTGTCCTTCAACGGCCGCGAGATCCCGGTCGGCGCCAGCGTCGGCGTGGCCCTCTATCCGCACGACGGCACCACCGCGACCGAACTGGTGCGCGCGGCCGACGTCGCCATGTACCACGGCAAGGGCAATGGCCATAACGACGTGCATTTCTTCTCCGCCGATATGCGCTCGAGCAGCGACGCCAAGCGCAAGATCGAAGAAGGCCTGCACCACGCCCTCGACAAGGACGAGCTGTTCCTGCTCTACCAGCCGCGCGTCTCGCTGCGCACCGGCCAGGTGATGGGCTTCGAGGCCCTGCTGCGCTGGAATCATCCGGACCACGGCGTGCTGCCGCCGGGACGCTTCCTGACCGAGGCCGAGGAGATCGGCGTCATCGTGCCGATCGGCCGGCGCGTGCTGGACCAGGCCTGCGCCTTCGCCGCCCAGCTGCGCCAGGCCGGCGTGCGCAGGGTGCCGGTCACCGTCAACGTCTCCTACCGCGAATACAGCCAGGGCGACTTCGTCGAGTGCCTGCGCGCCCTGCTCGCCCGCCACGACCTGCCGCCCGACAGCCTGCAGCTCGACCTGCCGATCGACGGCCTGCTGCGCAATCCCGGCCTCGGCCGCGAGCTGTCGCGCCAGCTGCGCGCGCTCGGCGTGGTCCTGTCGGTGGACGGCTTCGGCGCCGGCCTGTGCGACCTCGGCTACCTGCAGCAGCTCGAAGCCAGCCAGGTCAAGCTCTCGCGCTCCACGGTGCACGGCATCGCCGACGGCACCGCCGCGCTGGTGAAGAGCCTGATCGACATCGGGCACAACCTGAACATGGAAGTGGTGGGCGAGGCCGTCGAGACGCGGCCGCAGGCGGAATTCCTGAAGTCGCATGGCTGCGACGAGTTCCAGGGGCGGCTGTTCAGCGAGCCGCTGGAGGCGGAGGCGGCGCGGGAGATGTTACGAAGTTACCAGCCGGCATAACGTTGTCTTAAGCGACGTCCGCACAGCTCGCACCGTCATCCCCGCGCAGGCGCGCAGGCGTGAATGACGGAATTACCCTTCGCTGGTAATCCTCTGCACCAGCGCCCCCAGCACCTCCTCCGCCATGTCGTTCGACACCTGGCAAGTCCCCGCATTCTCGTGCCCGCCTCCGCCGTATTCCAGCATCAGCGCGCCGATATTCGTGTTCGAGCTGCGGTTCAAAATGGACTTGCCGGTGGCGAAGACCGTGTTCTGGTTCTTCAGGCCCCACAACACGTGGATCGAGATATTCGTCTCCGGGAACAGCGCGTAGATCAGGAAGCGGTTGCCGGCGAAGATGGTGTTTTCCTCGCGCAGGTCGAGCACCACCAGGTTCTTCTCGACCTTCGCGCAGCGGCGGATCTGCTGCTTGCACAGCTCGTTGTGCTCCATGTAGAGGGCGACGCGCTCCTGCACGTCGGGCAGCCGCATGATCTGTTCGATGCCGAGGATGCGGCAATGGCCGATCAGGTCCATCATGAGCTGGTAGTTCGAGATGCGGAAGTCGTGGAAGCGTCCGAGGCCGGTACGCGCATCCATCAGGAAATTCAGCAGGTTCCAGCCGGAGGGATCGAGCACTTCCTCGCGCGAGAAGCGCGCCGCATCGGCCTTGTCGACCGCCTCCATCATGCCGCGCCAGGCGGCCGGGAAAGCGCGCGAACCGCCGTAATAGTCGTACACGACCCGTGCCGCCGAGGGCGCGCCGGGGTCGATCACGTGGTTTTCGCGGCGTCCGCTGTTGCGGATGGTTTCCGACAGATGGTGGTCGAAGGCCAGGTGGGCGCCGGCCACATATGGCAGGTTGGTGGTGATGTCGCGCGGGCTGATCGCGATCCTGCCGTCCTGCATGTCCTTCGGATGGACGAACAGGATGTCGTCGATCATGTCCAGGTGCCTGAGCAGGACGGCACAGACCAGGCCGTCGAAGTCGCTGCGGGTGACGAGGCGGTAGCGTTGGGGAGCGGTCGACACGGCTTTACCCTTTCATTTCATGAAGAACGAATAATGGGCTGGCGCAGCCAGGTGTTTGTTCATAATACATTGCAATATTGAAGCTTTCCAAGCTGCATTTGCCCCGAACTGCAGTCCACTCCCCTGTTCCTGCAGGCTGTCGCACGGCGCTGGCATTGGCGGCGGCGCGGAACTAAAGTTGCAACATCCCAACAGTGATGCTGGGGCAAAAGCAGTTACACTCGCCAATCACCGTTTAACCAAGAAGAGCTCCATGCAGACCCGGCGTTCGACCCAGCAGCATTTCTCCAATACCTTGTCGTGGCTGTATCACGCATTCGATTCGGTCGCCACCTGGGTCACGCAGCTGTCGTGGTGGAAATTCTTCTTGTTCGCCGCGCTGATGCTGGTTGCCGGACAAATCCTGCAGGACGAGCTGTTCTCCGGCGGCGAGGAAGAAAACGTGCGCACCGAGCGCAACGCGCGCAAGGCCGAACCCGCCATTACGATCGACGACAGCGGCATCCACATCAATCCTCGCACCAAGCGCAAGGGCAACGAGGAAACGCCGGACAAGGCCACCGAACAGGCCGACAGGATCGCCGAAAACGCGCTCAAGCATGCGGAGGAAGCCAGCAAGGCCGCCGCGGAGGCGGACAAGGCTGCGGCGGCGGCGGACAAGGCCGGCGAGGCCGTCCCGCCAGTGCCACCCGAGCCGCCGGCGCCGGCCGGCCGCGGCAAGGGCGACACCCGCGCGCCCACCAAGCTGATCCGCAGTACGAACGGCGGCGAAGTCCATATCGACCTGCCGCCGCAGATCGGCGAAGAGCTGTCCGACGCCATCGAGGCGGCCGTCGACGATGCCGCCGAAGCCAAGGCCAGGAGCTACCACAAGCAGGCCTCGACCTGGTTCACCAGCTTCGTCTGGCTGCTGGTGATGGCCCTGTTCGGCACCAAGGCCCTGATGGGCGGCAAGAAGCGCGCCGAGGCCGAGATGCAGAGCGCCACCGCGGTCGCCGAACGCGAATCGATGCAGCGCCAGCTGTCGGAAGCGCGGATGGCGGCCATGCAGGCCCAGGTCGAGCCGCACTTCCTGTTCAACACCCTGGCCTCGGTCGAGCACCTGATCGAGACCGATCCGCCGCGCGCCTCGGCCATGCAGCGCACCCTGATCCAGTACCTGCGCGCCGTGATCCCGCAGATGCGCGACGCCAACCTGACCACCAGCCTCGGCCGCGAGGTCGACATGGTCACCTCCTACCTCGACCTGCTCAAGATGCGCATGGAAGAAAGGCTGACGGTCGACCTGCAGGTGCCGGAGGGCCTGCGCAGCGCGGCCTTTCCGCCGATGATGCTGCAGTCGATGGTCGAGAACGCGATCAAGCACGGCCTGGAGTGCAAGCCCGAGGGCGGCCACCTGGCGGTGACGGCCGAAATTGTCGACAGCAAGCTGCGCGTGACGGTGGCCGACGACGGCGTCGGCTTCGGCGTGGTGCCGAGCAAGGGCACCGGGCTGGGCCTGTCGAACATCCGCGAGCGCCTCAAGCTGCTGCACGGCGAGGCCGGCCAGCTGCACATCGCCGCCAATATCCCGAGCGGGGTGATCGCCACCATCGAGGTTCCCTACCAGCTGGCATCAAAATGATTGCCTGCTACCCGATTTCGTTGAATAATCGTCACTCTGCCTTTACTTCTTTTTGCCATGCCTACAGCAATCATTGCCGATGACGAAAGACTGATGCGCGACCTGCTCCGTACCCGCCTGTCCCAGGTGTGGCCGGAACTGGAAATCGTCGGCGAGGCCAAGAACGGCGACGAAGCCGTGCAGCTGGTTTCCGCCCTGAAGCCCGACCTGACCTTCCTCGACATCCGCATGCCGGGCAAGTCCGGCATGGAAGCGGCGCGCGACATCGGCGACGCCAGCCAGATCGTGTTCGTCACCGCCTACGACCAGTACGCGGTCGAGGCCTTCGAGCGCGGCGCCATCGACTACGTGCTGAAACCGCCCGAGCCGGAACGCCTGCAGGTCACGGTCGAACGCCTGAAAGAGCGCCTGGCCGCGCCAGCCAGTACCGGCGCCGCCGCGACCGCCAACGTCAGCGATACCGTCACCGCCATGCTGTCGCAGCTGGCCGAGAAGATCGCCGCGCCCAAGCCGAAGTACCTGCAATGGATCCAGGCCAGCATCGGCCAGGACCTGCGCATGATCCCGGTCGAGGAAATCCTGTTCTTCCGCTCCGACGAAAAATACACCTGCGTGCAGACCGAGAAGTTCGAGGCCCTGATCCGCAAGCCGGTGCGCGACCTGGCCGATGAGCTCGATCCGTCCCTGTTCTGGCAGATCCACCGCGCGACCCTGGTCAACGTCAATGCGATCGAAGGCGTGACCCGCGACATCCGCGGCCGTCACCTGGTGCTGATCAAGGGCCGCCCCGACAAGCTCGAGGTCAGCCGCAGCTTCCTGCACCTGTTCAAGCAGATGTAAATCAAGCCGTACTCAAGCGCCGCCGCGTAAGGTAGATGCCGGGCCCGCATTTGCGGGCCGCTTTTTACGGGCATCCATGAAACGACAGCGCCTTCGCTCGGCCGCCTGGGCCCTCACCTGCTCGGTGAGCTGCTTCCTGGCCGGGCTCGCGGCGGGCTACCGGCTGGGCTGCCGGTCTCGCGAAGACCCCGATACCGTGCCGGCCGGCCGCCAGATCGTCCACGACGCCAACGATGCCATCGTCTCCGTCGACGGCCGCTACCGCATCCTCATGGCCAACCCGGCCGCCGCGGCACTGTTCGAGACCTCCGTCGCCAACATGGTCGGCAGCCCGCTGGCGCGCTACGTCGAATCGGCCAGCGCCGACCCCGACGAACCGCTCGAGTACTTTCGCGCCGGCAGCGGCCGTGCCGGCCGCCGCGCCACCGATTACGCCGTCACCGGCCTGCGCGCCAACGGCCTGCGCTTCCCGATCGAGGGCTCGATCTCGCGCGCCAACGAAGGCGCGCCCTTCTACACCGTGATCATGCGCGACGTCTCGGAGCGCAAGCGGGTCCAGGAAAAGCTGAGCCGCTCGCACGACCAGCTGCGCCAGCTGTCGGCGGCCCTGCAGACCATCCGCGAAGAAGAGCGCACCCACATCGCGCGCGAGCTGCACGACGACCTCGGACAGATCCTGGCCTCGCTGCGCATGGACCTGACCCTGCTGCAACAGGCCGACGGTACCTCGGCCGACAGCCTGCGCCTGATGGCCGGCATGGAGCAGAACCTGCTGACAGCGATCGCCTCGCTGCGCCGCATCGCCACCAACCTGCGCCCGCGCGCCCTCGACGAAGGCGGCCTCTACTTTGCCTTGAAGGGCCTGTGCGAGGATTTCGTCGAGCGCTACGCCATCCCCTGCACCCTGCTGGCCGACGAAGCCGAGCTGCGCCTGGACGATACCGCCAGCACGGCGATCTTCCGCATCGTGCAGGAAGCGCTGACGAATATCGCGCGCCACGCCGAGGCCAGCGCCGTCACCATGAACCTGTTCCGCTCGAACAGCGAGCTGCTGGTCACCATCCACGACGATGGCCGCGGCATCCGCCCCGAGGACATGGAAAAGGCCGAATCGCTGGGCCTGATCGGCATGCGCGAGCGGGTCTGGGCCATGAACGGCGAGATCAGCATCACCTCCGACGAGCCGCCCGGCACGCGGATCGACATCGTCCTGCCGGTTCACGCCCACCTCGTATAATCTTTCGTTCTGTCATCAAACCGACATATCTCTTCGATAAGATGCGACCCGTTTCGTCACCTGTTTCGTCATCTAACTGGAGAGTTCTGAATGCAAGTCAAACGCCTGGCAGCCGCCCTGGTAGCCCTCACCCCGCTGTTCGCAGCCGCCCAGACCAACGTGACCCTGTACGGTGTCCTCGACGCCGCCATCTCGTCGCAGGACACCGGTGGCCCGGAAGGCCGCACCACCGTGGTCAACTCGGGCAACCAGTCGAGCAGCCGCTTCGGCTTCCGCGGCACTGAAGACCTGGGCAATGGTCTGAAGGCCATGTTCAACCTCGAAGCCGGGACCTCGATCGACACCGGTGCCGGCGACTCCTCCCTGTTCGGCCGCCGCGCCGTGGTCGGCCTGGAAGGCGGCTTCGGCAGCCTGACCCTGGGCCGCGAATACTCGCCGATCGCCGCCATCGCCGCCGCCACCGACGCCTTCGGCCAGGGCTTCTACGGCAGCAACCTGTCGGCCTTCACCACCAACCGCCTGACCCGCCGCCTGTCGAACTCGGTCAACTACAAATCGCCGTCGTGGAACGGCCTGAAAGTCCTGGCCGCCTACTCGGCCGGCGAAGTCACCACCGCCAACACCCCGTCGGGCGACCTGAAAGGCGTCGGCGTCGAGTACACCCTGGGCGGCCTGTATGTGGGCGCGGCTTACCACGAGATCAACCGCCTGGCGATCGACAAGGACAAGGAATCGGCAATCGGCGCGGCCTACAAATTCGACCAGCTGGGCGGCTTCGAAGTCAAGGCCAACTGGATGGAAGCGGACCGCGAAGGCACCCCGGCCAAGTACAAGCAATACAACCTGGGCGGCTCGATGCCTTTCGGCGCACACCGCGTCTACGCCAACTTCCAGCAGCAGAAGCAAGGCGCCGCCAAGGGCAACAGCTGGGCCCTGGCCTATACCTACTCGCTGTCGAAGCGCACCAACCTGTACGCCAGCTACGCCAGCCTGGACAACAACAACAGCGGCGTGTTCGGCCTGAGCTCGTCGTCGGTCACCATCGCCCCGGCCGCCACCGCGCTGGGCAAGGATCCGGACGTGCTCTCGCTGGGTCTGCGTCACAGCTTCTAAGCCGCTATCGCCAAGGCTGACAAGGAACGCGGCGCGGGGAGCGATCCCTGCGCCGCGTTTTTTACGCTTGCAGGATGTCGCCGTCGACCCTGACCTCGACCTTGTCGGGATAAAAGCTGAACCAGCGCGGAATCATGAGCGCATCGCCCATCGGGGTGGTGAGATTCCATGCCATGTCGGCGATGTGCCGGCCGTCGACGTCGGCATGCCAGTGCTGGCCGTCGCCCTTGTAGGGGCACTGCGACACGGTCGCGCTTTTCACCAGCGCCACGCGCAGGGCATCGGGCGGAAGGTAGAAACGCGGCGCCATGGAGGTCTCGTACAGGATCGCCGGCGCCGCGGATTCGGCGAGCACGGTGCCGCCGGCGGACACCACGACGTGGTGGGAAGAGCGCTGTACGTCGAAGCGGTGATAGGGGTCGCGCGGGTGGGCGTAGCCGAGGTCGTCGTCGAGATACCAGGCATCCACTTTTTCCAGGTCGAACACCAGGTGATCCCGCAGGGCCGCGGCGGCGGCGGGCGGCGCCTCGAAGGAGCGGGCGGCGGCCTTCAGGTCGCCTTGGCCGCTGCGGATCGACCAGGCGCGGACCACGCCGAGCCGTGCGTCTTTCGAGTCGCCCTCCTGGGAGAGCAATGCCGTTCGCACGTCCGCACGCGGCACGCACAGTTGCATCACGCGGCCGGTCTGGTGCAGGGCCAGGCAGCTGCGGCTGTCCGCCACGATCACGTTACTTTGCCGGATGCGCAAGCGCTTCGGAAATGGTTCCCAGAACAGCAGCGGCGTCGCGGGTGGTGTGACGTCGAAACGCCCTGCAGGCTCGCTGCCGAAGGGGGCGGTACCGATGGTAAGCGCCATGCCGATTCTCCACTGTCGATATCGGCATACAGTAATCCCGATTGCAAAAATCGGGATCACGATTGGCGGCGCGGGGCCTGCTTACTTCAGGCGGCCGGTCAGCACCCAGAAATATTCCCAGCGTGCGATCCTGAGTTCCTTCACAGCATTGCCCAAGCGCTTGCGCAGCGCGCTGTCGGTCGGATAGCTCTTGGGACGCTCGATCCGGCTGCCGTCTTCGGTGGCGACCACCTCGTAGGTATTGCCCTGGGCATCGGTGCGCGCCACCGGATTGCTGGTCCCTTCGACATAGACGTCGTCCAGCAGCACCAGCAGCGCATCCTTGGCCGCCGCCTTGCGCAGCCTGCCCAGGAAGGCATCCTGCTCCTCGCGCTTCAGGCGCGACCAGCAAAATTCGGCCACCACCGCGGTATAGCCGGCGGCGCCCTCGGGCAGGGCCGGCACCCGGCCATCCTCGCCGCTCAGTTCCAGCACCGTGTGGCCGGCCGTCAGCTCGGCGACCTGGTCGCGCACGTCGGCCAGGTCGGCGTCGCGGTCCGACAGCTCGCTGGCGTCTTCGTCGTACTCTTCGTACGCTTCGTACTCTTCGTGATCTTCGTGATCGTCGTGTTCTTCGTGATTCATGATTTACAGCTCGTAATTATCGGGGGTCCCGCGCATTGCCGACTCGACCATCTTGCGGTTGAGCGTCGGCGCGAGCAGCTCGATGAAGGTATAGATATAGCTGCGCAGATAGGCGCCCTGCTTCACCGCCACCCGCGAGACGTTCATCCCGAACAGCTGGCCGACCGGGATCGCGCGCAGGTTGCGGTCGCGCTCGGCATCGAAGGCCATGCCGGCGATGATGCCCACGCCCATGCCCAGTTCCACATAGGTCTTGATGACGTCGGCGTCGATCGCTTCCAGCAGCACGTCCGGTTTCAGGTTGCGCAGTTCGAAGGCATGATCGATCTTGCTGCGGCCGGCGAAGGCGGCATCGTAGGTGATCAGCGGATAGCTGGCAATCTCTTCCAGCGAAATCGCCTTCGAGCGCGTCAGCGCGTGTTCGTGCGGCACCACCAGCACGTGTTCCCACTGGTAGCACGGCAAGGTGATCAGGCCGTCGATGGCGGCGATCGACTCGGTGGCGATGGCCAGGTCGGCCTGGTCGTTCTTGACCATGTCGGCGATCTGGCGCGGATTGCCCTGCAGCAGGGACAGCCGCACTTTCGGGAACTTCAGCATGAAGGCCTGCACCACCTTCGGCAGCATGTAGCGCGCCTGGGTGTGGGTGGTCGCAATGGTGAAGCTGCCGCTGTCCTGGGCCGCGTATTCCTTGCCGATCCGCTTGAGGCTGTCGATCTCCTGCATGATCAGCTCGACGGACTCCAGCACCAGCCGGCCCGGTTCGGTCAGGCCGCGGATGCGCTTGCCGTGGCGGGTGAAGATGTCGACCCCGAGCTCTTCTTCGAGTTCGATGATGGCCTTGGACACCCCGGGCTGGGACGTGAACAGCGCCTTGGCGGCGTCGGTCAGGTTGAAGTTTTGGCGGACCGCTTCGCGGACGAAGCGTAATTGGTGTAGGTTCATTGCCCTTTTTGTATTGATAAAAGCCGTAGACGCATTTTACAAGGATGCTTATGCCGCTGGCGCATATAAGCAAATAAATTCTCAGTAGTTTGGAATAAGACGCCATTTTATTAAGATTCCACATAGTCTACCGAGCCTGCACGCCCGCCCGGCGTGAATGGCCCAAACCAGGATCCATGCCATGTACCGTTACGACCAATACGACCACCTCATCGTACGCGAGCGCATCGCCCAATACCGCGACCAGGTAAGGCGCCGCCTCAGCGATGAGCTGACCGAAGAAGAATTCCTGCCGCTGCGCCTGCAGAACGGCCTGTACATGCAGCGCCATGCCTACATGTTGCGCATTGCCGTGCCCTACGGCCTGCTGTCCACCAAGCAACTGCGCATGTTCGCCCACATCGCCCGCAAGTACGACCGCGGCTACGGTCACTTCACGACGCGCCAGAACATCCAGTTCAACTGGATCGAGCTGGAGCAGACCCCGGACATCCTGACCGACCTGGCCTCAGTGGAAATGCATGCGATCCAGACTTCGGGCAATTGCATCCGCAACACGACCACCGACCAGTTCGCCGGCGTGGCTGCGGACGAGATCGTCGATCCGCGCCCCTTCGCCGAGATCATCCGCCAGTGGAGCACCTTCCACCCCGAGTTCGTCGCCCTGCCCCGCAAGTTCAAGATCGCCATCAACGGCGCCGTCGCCGACCGCGCCGCGATCGCCGTGCACGACATCGGCCTGACCGCGGTGCGCAATGCCGCCGGCGAAGTCGGCTTCAAGTTCATGGTTGGTGGCGGCCTCGGCCGTACGCCCATCATCGGCAGCACGATCAACGAATTCGTGCCCTGGCAGGACCTGCTGACCTATACGCAGGCGGTCATGCGCGTGTACAACCAGTTCGGCCGCCGCGACAACAAGTACAAGGCCCGCATCAAGATCCTGGTGAAAGCCGTCGGCGCCGAGGAATTCGCGCGCATGGTCGAGCAGGAATTTGCCGACCTCAAGGGTGGCCCGGAAACCCTGACCCGCGAGGAACTGGACCGCGTTGCCGCCTACTTCAACCCGCCGCCGTACGCCGCGCTGGACAACATCGACCCGCGCGCCGGCCATGAATCGAACCGCGCTTTCCAGAACTGGCTGCAGCGCAACGTCAAGCCGCACAAGATGGCGGGCTATGCCTCGGTCGTGCTGTCGCTGAAGAAGACCGGCGTGCCGCCGGGCGACGCCACCGCCGAGCAGATGGAATTCGTCGCCGACCTGGCCGACCGCTACAGCTTCGGCGAACTGCGCGTCACCCACGAACAGAACCTGGTGCTGGCCGACGTCGAGCAAGCCAGGCTGTACGAGATCTGGGAACAGGCCAAGGCCAAGGGCCTGGCGACGCCGAACATCGGCCTGCTGACCGACATCATCTCCTGCCCGGGCGGCGACTACTGCTCGCTGGCGAACGCGAAGTCGATCCCGATCGCGGCCGCCATCGCCCAGCGCTTCGACGACATCGACTACCAGCACGACATCGGCGACATCGAACTGAACATCTCGGGCTGCATCAACGCCTGCGGCCACCACCACGTCGGCCACATCGGCGTCCTCGGTGTGGACAAGGACGGTTCCGAGTGGTACCAGGTGTCGATCGGCGGCGCCCAGGGCAATCAAGCGGCGCTCGGCAAGATCATCGGGCCCTCGTTCTCGGCGGCGCAGATGCCGGAAGTGGTGCAGCGCCTGCTCGACGTCTATGTGCGCGAGCGCGTCGAGGGCGAGCGCTTCGTCGACGTCGCCCAGCGCCTCGGTATCGCCCCGTTCAAGGAACATGTCTATGCCACGCCGATCCCGGCCGGCGAACTGGCTGTCGGAGAAGATGAATATGCCTAAGCTGCAGCACCACGAACAGATCATCAAGGGCCGCGAAGTCGTCGCCGACGACTGGACCGTCCTGCGCCTCGACGAGGGCGAAACGCCCGAGAGCGTCGAGGTCCCGGACGGCAAGATCATCGTCCCGCTGGCGGTCTGGGAGGTCCAGCGCGCGACCCTGGCCGCGCGTCCGCAGCTCGGCCTGTGGTTCGCCTCCGACGAGCAGGCCCAGAGCGTCAAGGACGAGCTCGGCAAGTTCGCCGTGATCGCCGTCGACTTCCCGAAGTTCAGCGACGGCCGCGGCTATTCGATCGCCTTCAACCTGCGCAAGCGCCTGGGCTATACCGGCGAGCTGCGCGCGATCGGCGACGTGCTGCGCGACCAGCTGTTCCAGATGTATCGCTGCGGCTTCGACGCCTATGCGACGCGCCAGGACCGCTCGATCCACGATGCGCTCAAAGGCCTGACCGTGTTCTCCGAAACCTACCAGGCATCGGTCGACCAGCCGCTGCCGCTGTTCCGCCGCCACCAGCGCGATGTGCCGCCCGAGCACAGCGACGTCGGCGCCGGCATCTGAAGCACCAACAGGAAGACACCATGAGCGACCTGCACGCGCGCGTCACCGAAACCCGCGCCATCCTGGAACGCATCGCACGCGATTTTTCGCCGGCCGTGTTCGCCTCCAGCCTGGCGGCCGAGGACATGGTCTTGACCGACCTGATCCTGAAAGCAGCCCTTCCGATCGGCATTTTTTCGCTGGAAACCGGCCGCCTGCACAAGGAAACCCTGGACGTGCTGGACAAGGTCAAGACCCATTACGGCGTCGAGATCGCCCTGTTCCGGCCCCAGCCGGAAGCGGTCGAGCAGTATGTGGCGCAGAACGGCCTGAACGCCTTCTACGACAGCGTCGAGATGCGCAAGGAATGCTGCCGCGTGCGCAAGGTCGAGCCGCTGGGACGCGCCCTGAACGGAAAAAAAGCCTGGATCACCGGCCAGCGCCGCGCCCAGTCGACCACCCGCGCCGAGCTGGCCGTGCAGGAAGACGACGCTGCCCACGGCATGGCCAAGTTCAACCCGCTGGCCGACTGGTCCGAGCAGGACGTGTGGGACTACATCCGCACCAACGAGGTGCCCTACAACAGCCTGCACGACCGCGGCTACCCGTCGATCGGCTGCGAACCCTGCACCCGCGCGATCCAGCCGGGCGAAGATATCCGCGCCGGCCGCTGGTGGTGGGAAAACCCGGAATCGAAGGAATGCGGACTGCACCTGGTCGACGGCAAACTCATCCGAATCAAATCCGTGGCCGCCTGAGCCGCCGCGGACGAACACAAGACATTCACAGGCAAGGCCATCATGACGACTTTTATTGACATCCCAGGGGCGCTGAGCCCTGGAGCGCTCGGCGACGTGAATTCCCGCCACCTGGACGCCCTCGAATCGGAAGCGATCCACATCCTGCGCGAGGTCGCGGCCGAGTGCTCGAACCCGGCCCTGCTGTTCTCGGGCGGCAAGGATTCCGTGGTGCTGCTGCGCCTGGCCGAAAAAGCCTTCCGTCCGGGTAAATTCCCCTTCCCGCTGGTCCACATCGACACCGGCCACAACTTCGACGAAGTGATCGCCTTCCGCGACGCCCGCGTTGCCGAACTGGGCGAGCGCCTGATCGTCGGCTCGGTCGAGGACTCGATCAAGAAGGGCACCGTGCGGCTGCGCAATCCGCAAACCGATTCGCGCAACGCCGCCCAGGCGGTCACGCTGCTGGAAACCATCGCCGAATACGGCTTCGACGCCTGCATCGGCGGCGCCCGCCGCGACGAGGAAAAGGCCCGCGCCAAGGAGCGCATCTTCTCCTTCCGCGACGAATTCGGCCAGTGGGACCCGAAGGCCCAGCGCCCCGAGCTGTGGGACCTGTATAACACCCGCGTCCACCCGGGCGAGAACATGCGCGTGTTCCCGATCTCGAACTGGACCGAGCTCGACGTCTGGCAATACATCGCCCGCGAAAAGCTGGCCCTGCCGCCGATCTATTACGCCCACGAGCGCCAGGTGATCCCGCGCAACGGCCTGCTGGTGCCGCTGACCCCGCTGACCCCGGCCCGCGAAGGCGAGCAGGTCGAGACCCAGACCGTGCGCTTCCGCACCGTCGGCGACATCTCCTGCACCTGCCCGGTGGCCTCGACCGCGGCCACCCCGGCCGACATCATCGCCGAAACCGCGATCACCCAGATCACCGAGCGCGGCGCTACCCGCATGGACGACCAGACCTCGGAAGCGTCGATGGAAAAGCGGAAAAAACAAGGATACTTCTGATGAACGCCCRTATTGTTGCACCTGCAAACGAAGAACTGAACCACGCCGCCGACCTGTCCGGCCAGGCCAGCCTGCTGCGCTTCATCACCGCCGGCTCCGTCGACGACGGCAAGAGCACCCTGATCGGCCGCCTGCTTTACGACAGCAAGGGCATCTTCGCCGACCAGCTGGCGGCCGTCTCGCGCTCGAAACACAAGCGCACCGTCGGCGACACCATCGACCTGTCGCTGCTGACCGATGGCCTGGAAGCCGAGCGCGAACAGGGCATCACGATCGACGTCGCCTACCGCTACTTCGCCACGCCGAAGCGCAAGTTCATCATCGCCGACACGCCCGGCCACGAGCAGTACACCCGCAACATGGTGACCGGCGCCTCGACCGCGGATGCCGTGATCATCCTGGTCGACGTCTCGAAGGTAAAACTAGGCGACGACGGTTCGGTGGAACTCCTGACGCAAACGAAACGCCACTCGACCATCGCCAAGCTGCTGCAGATCGAGCACGTGATCGTGGCCGTCAACAAGATGGACCTGGTGAACTACGACCGCACGGTCTACGACCGCATCGTCGGCGCCTACACCGAATTCGCCAACAGCCTGGGCCTGCAGGACATCACCGCGATCCCGCTGTCGGCGCTGGCCGGCGACAACGTGGTCGAGAAGACCGACAACATGCCGTGGTACGAAGGCCCGACCCTGATCGAGCTGCTGGAGTCGATCAGCGTCTACGACGAAGCCCACGACGCCCCCTTCCGCTTTCCGGTGCAGCTGGTGGCGCGCCACAACGGCCACGAAGCCAACGACTTCCGCGGCTACATGGGCCGCATCGAGTCGGGCAAGGTGTCGGTGGGCGACAAGCTGGTGGTGCAGCCGTCCGGCGTCGAAGCCACGGTCAAGGAGATCCAGACCTTCGACGGCAGCCTGCAGACCGCGGTGGCCGGCCAGTCGATCACCCTGCTGCTGAACGAATACGTGGACGTCTCGCGCGGCGACGTGCTGGCCGGGGCCGCACAGCCGGCCACCCTGCTCAAGCAGGTGAAGGCCGACGTCTGCTGG
The DNA here is from genome assembly GCF_056399645.1 of Massilia sp. 01N417. Classification (NCBI taxonomy): domain Bacteria; kingdom Pseudomonadati; phylum Pseudomonadota; class Betaproteobacteria; order Burkholderiales; family Oxalobacteraceae; genus Massilia; species Massilia sp. 01N417. Next base: position 24,222 of record NZ_JBFTRS010000015.1, read on the forward strand.
ATGGCCGACGAACCGCTGGACGTGCGCCGCAAGTACTGGATCAAGCACGGCACCCGCCAGACCATGGCCAAGGTGAAGGCGATCGAAAGCGTCCTCGACGTCAATACCCAGCAGCGCAAAGCCGTCGAGAATCCAGGCGAAGGCCTGAAGCTGAACGACATCGCCCGCATCGAGCTGGCCGTGCAGCAGCCGCTGGCGGCGGATGCCTACGAGGATATTCGTGCGACCGGGGCTTTCATTCTGATTGATGAAGTGACCCATCAGACGGTGGCTGCGGGTATGATCCGCCTCTAACCCGTCATTCCCGCGCAGGCGGGAATCCAAGTTGGACGCGTTTCTTAAAGGAAGATATGTCTGCGCTGGGCAAAGTCTATTTAATCGGCGCCGGTCCCGGCGCAGCCGACCTCATCACCGTGCGCGGCGCCCGCCTGCTGGCCCAGGCCGACGTGGTGCTGTACGACGCCCTCGTCACGCCCGAGATGCTGGAACTGTGCGCCCAGGCCGAGAAGATCTCGGTCGGCAAGCGTTCCGGCCAGCGCTCCACCGCCCAGGTCCATATCAACGAACAGCTGGTCGAATGCGCCCGCCGCTACCGGATGGTGGTGCGCCTGAAAGGTGGCGATCCGATGCTGTTCGGGCGCGCCGACGAGGAGTTGCGCGCCCTCGAGGAAGCCGGCATCGACGTCGAGGTCGTCCCCGGCATCACCACGGCGGTCGCGGCGGCGGCAGCCACGCGGCAGCCGCTCACCAAGCGCGGGGTGGCGCGCAGCGTCGCCTTCTTCACATCCAGCACCGCACCCGACCAGCCGGAACATGCCGCCCTTCCCGAGACCGACACCATGGTGCAGTACATGGGCGGACGCGAAGCCGCCGCCACCGCCGAGCGCCTGCTCGGCCAGGGGCGCCGCCCCGACCTGCCGGTGGTCGTGATCGAAAACTGCAGCCGCCCCGACCAGCGCATCCTGCGCCTCACCCTGTCCGGCCTGGCCCACGGCCTGGACATGGCCCACGGCCCGGTGCTGGTGATGATCGGCGAAGCCCTGCAACGCCGCCCCCACCAAGCCCGGGATTGAAAACCTTCAGGGCAAGTACGGCGAGCCGAATGCAACGCCGCCATACCAGAGGAGACTAAAAACTCCCAGGGCAAGGCGCATTTGGCGAAGACAGTACGCTAGTACGGCGAGCCAAATGCAACGCCGCCATACCAGAGGAGACTAAAAACTCCCAGGGCAAGGCGCATTTGGCGAAGACAGTACGCTAGTACGGCGAGCCAAATGCAACGCCGCCATGGGAGTTTTTAGCCGTGCCAGGGGGTGTAGTCGATGCCGTTCTGGATAGCTCCGATCACCTGCACCTGGTTCTCCGCGCTCTCGCTAAAGTCGACCAGCACCTGGGCGCGCGATACGAGCTGGATCGAATGCAGCCAGAAATCGTAGCCGGCGGCGTCCGGCGTGCGGTGCAGCACGTTCGCATACAGCGCCTCCACGTACTGGGCATCGTTCGGATTGGCGCCGTACCTGTCGTGGAATTCGGCACTCTCGATGAAGCTGTTCGCCACCTGCATCAGGGTATGGCCGCCGTCCATCGAATCGATCCAGTAGCCCAGGCCACCCTTGTCCGGCGTGCGGTTGAAGGCGGCCTGGTAGAGGCGATAGGCCTCGCCGGCATTGCCGTTGATGTCCAGCGCCAGGGTCTTGTCGCTGAACTGCACGCGCTCCACATTGGCCAGCGTGGTCGTGCTGCCGTTCACATAGTCGAGTACCGTGACATTCGTGCCGTCGGTCGACAGCTTGTAGTTGGCGCTCGTGTTGGCGAAGACCGCCGTGTCGACGCCTTCCTTGCCGTCCAGCAGACCGCCGCCGGCGCCTGCCGCCAGCATGTTGTTGCCGGCCGTGCCAATCAGCTTCGCTGCCGCCGGCAGGCCCGGCGTGGCCGCCACCGGCGTGCTCGGGGTACTCGCGACCGGCACGCTGGGAACGGTCACGACCGGGGCAGGTGCCGGCGGCGTGGTCACCACCGGCGGCGCCGGCGTGGTGACGGTCGATGCCGGGTTGCCGGCGGTGTCGCCGGCATGCGAGGCCTGGCTGCTGTCCTGCACCGGCGCGGCCGCCGTTCCCGGGTAGACCCGCGCTTCGACCGACACACCGCCCGCCTGGCTGTCGACCCAGGCCGCGGCAAAGCCGCCGTTGGCCAGGGCCACCAGGTCGGGACTGGTCTGGTCGCCGGCGCGCATCTGGTTGATCCCGAATTCCTGGGTGTCGACTGCGCTGCCGTCGGCGCCGAAGCGGCGGCCGAAGATGCCGCTGCCGTCGTAGTCGCCGCTCTGCGACTGCCAGGCGACCACGAAGCCGCCGTCGGACAATGCGGTCACCGCGGCGTCGTAGCGGCCGCCGCCGGACAACATGTTCGCCTGCGTCGCCGCGCCCAGCGCCTGGCCGGTACTGTCGTACACCTTGAAGAAGATGTCGCTCATCGTGTAGCCGAGCGGCTCGTTGACATAGCTGTCCCAGGCAACCACGAAGTTGCCGTTTGCGAGCGTGGTCACGTGCGGCAGCGGGGCCGCGGTCGCCAGGCTGGCCGCATAGCCGTCGCCGTTGACGACGATGGCCTGGTTCGAGGTGCTGGTGGCGGCGTACACATTGCCGTCGTTGATCTCGCCCCAGGACACCACATAGCCGCCCTGCTTCAGCGCCGACAGGCTCGGGCTGAAGGCCGAGGACAGCGCGCCATAGTCTTTCTGCGCGCCGGCCAGGGAACCATCGGCGGCGGCCTGCTGCACGTGGACCGCACCGCCGCTGCGCCAGCCGACCGCGAAGGAACCGTCGGCCAGGGTGGTCAGCGCCGGCATGGCGGCGTCGCCGCTGGCGCCGCCGTCCAGCACGTGTTCGGCGCCGGCGCTGCCGTTGGCCTCGACCACGCGGTAGGCGATATGGGTCGCGCTGCCGTCGTTCACGGAATAGGCGACCGCGAAGCGGCCGTTGGCGAGCGCCGTCACCGCCGGCTCGCCTTCGAGTCTGGCGTCGCCGTTCGGCGTCAGCGCGAAGGCCGCACCGGTGGGGGCGCCGCTGGCGTCGCGCATCTGTGCCCACAGGCCGGCACCGGCGCCGCCCGCGACGCTATCACCGCCCTGCCAGACGGCGACGAAACCGCCGCCCGACAGCTTCGCCAGCGCCGGATTGGCGGCCCAGGCATTGCTGGCGGCACCGAGTTTCAGGTCGTTGCCGAAGCCCGCCAGGTCCTGCGCGGCGCCATCCTGCACGGTATAGCTCAGGATGCTGGCGACGCCCTCGCCCGCTTTCGGATTGCCGTTGGCGTCGAGCTGGTAGCGGTCGTAGTAGTGCACGGTCACCGTTGCCGACAGGCCGGTCGCCGGCAGCTGGCCGGCATCGGCGATCACCAGGCGCGCCGAGGTGTCGGTGGCCGGGTTGTAGGCGATCGAGAACAGGCCCGGGGTCGACTGGCTGTCGATCACCCAGCGCCCACCGGTCGGCGAACCGGTATCGATCGGGGACAGCTGGTCGACCACCGCGCCGGCCTGCATGGTCGAGAACATCGTGTCGTTCTCGCCGGTGAGGCCGGCGGGCGCATTGTCGACGATGACTGTGTTGTCGCTCGAGACCACGCTGCCGTCCGCCAGCTTGTAGTGGGCGCTGAAGGTGTTCGGCAACGTTGTGTTGGTGCTGCCGTCGAGGAAGCGCCACACGGTGYCGCTTGCCTGGACATAGCTGCCTTGGCCGTCGACCGGCAGCGTGTACGGATTCCAGGTCTTGCCGTTGTCGTAGCTGTACTGGAGCTGGCCGCGCGACAGCTGCTGCCCGGCGGCGCTGGCGATATCGAATGCAAGCGCCGTCACGGCGGAAGACGATGCGCCCGACGCCATCGTGGTGCCGGCATAGGTCCAGGTAGGGCTGCCCCAGGTGGGGCGGACGTAGATGATGGTCGAGGGGGAGGTCATGGGGATCAGAAGCGGAGCGATATCCGTCATGATTCCCTAGGGCAAATTTAAATTCAATGAGGAAATTGTTTTCCGTACGGGAATTTCGCCGAAAACCAACAAAAGATTATCCTTGAAACAACTCAGTTAGCGAAAAAGATTGCCTCCACTGCAATCAAGTTAACGAACAGGATAGATGGATCAGCCAGGCAGGGCGCCCGCGCAATAGGCCGCCATCGCGGCCAGCACGTCCGGGTCTTCGCCGACCGCGGGAACGGTCGAAAAGCTGACTTCGGGATGGGCGGCGCGCAGTTCCTCGACCAGGCGCGGCAGGTCGCGCAGCAGGTGGCCGCCCTGCCCCAGGAAGATCGGAACGATGGTGATCTCGCGCACGCCGCGCGTGACAAGCAGCGCCGCCTCTTCCGGCAGGCTGGGCGTCATCAGCTCGAGGAAGGCCAGCGAGACCGCGACGTCGGGCCGCTGCCTGGCGGTGAGCTCGCGCAGCCGCTGGAAGGGCACGGCCCAGGAGGCGGCGCGGGCGCCGTGGGCGAACAGGACTAGCGCACGTTCGGAATGCGGTTCCACGATGGTCTCCCTAACGCCGCTCGACCCAGCGCAGGGCGGCCAGCGCGAGCAGCAGGAACAGCAGGCTGGGCGCGACCGCCGTCATGAAGGCCGGCCAGGTCGACAGCATGCCGATGTGCGAGAACAGGTTGTCGATCAACATGAAGCTCACGCCGATCATGATGCCGACGAAGATCTTGAAGCTGACCCCGCCGCTGCGCACCTGCAGGTAGCCGAAGGGCAGCGCCAGCGCCATCATCACGAAGATCGACAGCGGGCCGATCAGCTTGCGCCAGAAGGCGATCTTGAAGCGCTCGGTTTCCTGGCGGTTCTCCGCCAGGTGGCGGGTATACACGGCCAGTTCGTTGGCCGACATGCGCTCCGGATCCGAACGCGACACCGACAGGATCTTCGGCGTGATCTCCGATTCCAGGTCGAGGGTCGGGATCTTGCGCGTGGAAACGGCGGCGGTGTCCTGGCCGAAGCTGTTCTGGATGGTCTGGCCGTTCGGCAGCGGCGCGCCCGGTGCGGGCAGCGTGCGGCTGTTGGTGAACTGGGTCTCGGTCACGTTCTGCAGGCGCCAGGTGTGGTTGCCGCCGAAGACGGCGCTGGCGGCCGTGATCAGCGCGCGCATCCGCATATTGTTGTCGAACTCGTAGAGGCGCACGTCCTGCAGCTGGCCGTCCGGGAGGATCTGGCGCGCGTTGAAGAAGCGCGAACCGGTCACCGGGCCCTTCGGCCCACCCTCGTGGATGGTGTCCTTGGTCCACATGCCGGAACGGAATTCGGCCGACACGGTCGCCCCCTTCGCCGACAGGCGCAGGCGCTCGGCCAGCGGCGCCGTGCGCGGCGTGACCAGCTCGCCGAAGATGAAGGTGACGACCACGAATACGGCGCCGATCTTGAACAGGATCCAGGCCGTCATCCGGGTCGACATCGAGGAGGCGCGCATGATCGTGAATTCCGAGGTCTGGGCGAACTGCGCCATCGTGTAGATGGTGCCCAGCAGGGCGGCGATCGGCATCACGCGGTACATATTACCGGGCACCAGCATCAGCACGTAGAGCAGCGCATGCTGGATCATGTAGCCGCCCTTGCCCACTGCCGGCAGTTCGCCGGTCAGGTCCATGAAGGCGGCCAGGGCCAGGAAGGCCACCAGCACGAAGGCCACGGCCTGCGCGATGTTGACGAAGAAGTAGCGCTCGAGGATCTTCATTTTGCGCCCTCCTTCGCGGCGCCGCTCTGCAGGAGGCGGCGGCGCTTCCAGGCGTTCGCCAGCAGCAGCGGATGCCAGCGGTGGTGGATGTTCAGGCGCCAGGCGAACAGCGCCAGCGCGGCCAGCAGCACCAGCGCATGCAGCGGCCACCAGCCCATGCCGAACGCGAGCTTGGCCTGCTTGACGGCCTGCTCGGCGGCCTTGGTCAGGTTCAGGTAGGTGAAGAAGATCAGCAGCGCCAGGATCAGGTTGGTCGAGGCGCCGGCGCGCGGGTTGACGAAGCCGAGCGGGATCGCCAGCAGCATCAGCACCAGGCACATGATCGGCGCGGTGATGCGGTACTGGAGTTCGGCATCGGCGTACTGGTTGCGCGGCATCGCGATCAGGGCCGGCGTCGACAGGCTCTCGACCTTGAACTCGCCCATCACCGGGGCCTGGCTCGAGACCCGCATCCGGTAGCGCTCGAATTCCATCGACTGGAAGTCCGGCTTGCCGGGCGTGCCCTGGTAGCGCCGGCCGTTCTTCAGCACCAGGTACTGGCCGCCCTTGCCGTCCGGTTCGATCTGGCCTTCCTTGGCGACCACGGTGGTGTTCACGCCCTGGTCGATGGTATTGACGAACACGTTCTGCACCACGGTCGAGGAACGCCCCGCGGAGCTTTCGACGAAGAACACGCGGTCGGCCGCCGCCGATTCACGGAACTGGCCGGGCGCGACGCGCTGCAGGTCTTCGCGCTTCTCGAAGCGCTCGGTGAACTCGTTGCTCTTGAGCTGGGCCCAGGGCATGGCGACCAGCGACAGCCCCGCCACCAGGATCGCGACCGGCAGGCCGAAGGTCAGCACCGGCGCGATCCAGCGCGTGAGCGACTGGCCGGAGGCGAACCAGACGACCATCTCGGAGTCGCGGTAGCTGCGCGTGATCACGACCAGCACCGAAATAAAGCTGGTGAGTATCAGGATAGTTGGCAGATAATTCAGCACCGCAAAAGCGATCAGCGCGAGCACGTCGCCCGATGCGACCTTGCCTCCCGCGGCCCGGCCGAGGATGGTGATCAGGGTCCAGGTGACGAGGATGGAAAACAGGACGGTGAAGGTTGCGCCGGCGACGCTGGCCAATTCACGCTGTAGGGCGCGTCGGAAAATCATTCGATAGTTATAATTGCAGGTTAGGCACTGACGCGCGCATCGCCGATTCGCATGCCGCGGCCTCGAATAGACAAACGGAGAACCAAATGGACTTTAGCATAAAAGCATTCGACACAAAAAACACGCTGACCGCCGCCAAATCCGGCTGCATCGCAGTCGCAGTGTTCGAAAACAAGAAACTGTCGGAGGCCGCCAAAGCCCTCGACCTGAACGGCGAGATCGCTGCCGCCGTCAAGTCGGGTGATATCTCCGGCAAGGCCGGCACCACCCTGCTGCTGCGCGGCGTTGCCGGCGTTGCCGCGGCCCGCGTGCTGCTGGTCGGCATGGGCGCGGACGAAGCCGTGAGCGAGAAGAGCTTCACCGGCGCCGTCAGCGCCGCCCTGAAGACCTTCGCCACGCTGGGCGCGCAGGATGCCATTATCGCATTCCCGCTGGAGAATGTGAAAGACCGCGACCTGGCATGGGCAATCCGCAGCATCGTGGTTGCCGCCAACGAGGCCGAATTCCGCACCGACGGGCAAAAGAGCAAGAAGGATCCGGCACTGACCGGCGTGCGCAAGCTGGCCATCGCCGCTCCGCAGGCGAACGCGCAGCTGAAGGCCGTGCTGGCCCAGGCCCAGGCGATCGCCAACGGCATGAACCTGACCAAGGAACTGGGCAACCTGTCGCCGAACGTCTGCACCCCGACCTACCTGGCCAACACCGCCAAGAAGCTGGGCGCCGACTATGGCTTCGACATCGAAGTCCTGGAGCGCAAGCAGCTCGAAGCCCTGAAGATGGGCAGCTTCCTGTCGGTCACCCGCGGCAGCGAAGAGCCGCCGAAATTCATCGTCCTCAAGCACAACGGCGGCAAGAAGAACGACGCGCCGGTGGTCCTGGTCGGCAAGGGCATCACCTTCGACACCGGCGGCATCTCGCTGAAGCCGGGGCCCGGCATGGACGAAATGAAGTACGACATGTGCGGCGCCGGCTCGGTGCTGGGCACCTTCCGCGCGATCGGCGAGATGGGCCTGAAGCTGAACGTGGTCGGCATCATTCCGACCTGCGAGAACATGCCGTCGGGCCGCGCCACCAAGCCGGGCGACATCGTCACCGCGATGAACGGCACCACCATCGAGATCCTGAATACCGATGCCGAAGGCCGCCTGATCCTGTGCGACGCCCTGACCTACGCCGAGCGCTTCAAGCCGGCCGCCGTGATCGACATCGCGACCCTGACCGGCGCCGTGATCGTCTCGCTGGGCCACCACACCACGGGCCTGTTCACCCGCGACGATGACCAGCACAACGCCCTGGCCGCCGAGCTGATGGACGCCGGCAAGCAGGCTGGCGACACCGCCTGGCGCCTGCCGATCGGCGAGCAGTACAACGAGCAGCTGAAGTCGAACTTCGCCGACCTGGCCAATATCGGCACCCCGGGCGGCGCCTCGATCACCGCGGCCTGCTTCCTGGAGAACTTCACCCGCAACTACACCTGGGCCCACCTGGACATCGCCGGCACCGCCTGGAAGTCGGGCGCGTCGAAAGGCGCCACCGGCCGTCCGGTGCCGCTGCTGACGACTTTCCTGTTGAACCGCGTGTAATTGCTACGCCGCCCCACGCGACGTCGCCCCCGCGCAGGCGGGGGCCCAGGTTCGTAGTGCCCTGGTTACGTTTGAAGCTGGCGGTATGCGTATAAACCTGGATCCCCGCCTGCGCGGGGACGACGCACTTTCTCAGAAAATGGGCGTACTCGAATCCCCCACCCCATGCTCCCCTTCGCCAGGCTTCGCCGGGCGCATGTACACCGTCAGGGTGGGAGCATAGGCGTAGTTGTTCTCGACATAGTCGCGCAGGCCCGCGCTGAAGAGGATGTTGCCGACCAGGCGGTTGGCCTTGTAGTGCGCGCCCCACCATTCGTCGGCGCTGCCGACACCGTCGCGCTTGCAATAGACGGCCAGTGGTTTGCTGCTGCGGGTGACCGTCACCCGTCCGGGCGCGACCACGAACCAGCGGCCGATGTCGTTCGCCAACAGGCAGCCGACGCCCGTCACTTCGCGATGATCGAGAATGGCGTGCACCTCCACCTGCTGCTCGGGGGAGTCGCCGTTGATGCCGCCGCTGCCCACGCAGCCCGCCAGGCAGGCGCCCAGCGCAAGCAATGGAAATTTCTTCATGCGCCGTCCGCGGCAAAGCGCGGCAGGCGCACGCCGTCGACCTCGACCGTTTCGAAAAAGACGTCCTTTGGCCGGACCCAGGTCCTGCCGTCTTCGCCACGGTAGACAATCACCGGCGTATGATCCGCCTCGAGCATGGCCTCGCAGACCAGCTCATAGACCCCGCCCTTGTAGTGGCGGTAGCGCATCAGGTCTGTTCTTCGACCTGGCGGCTCTGGTTCTGGTTCTGGCTCTTCTTCTTCAGGCCCTGGATGACCCGCACGATGCCTTCGACGCCGGCGCTCTCGTCGAGCGTACTGAAGGCATCCAGGACTTCGTTCAGCACGCGGTTGCGCACCGCGGCCTCGTCGGCCAGCATGACCGGGGCCTTGTCCTCGGCCGGCGCGAATTTCTGCACCTGCTGGGCCTGTTGCGCCTCGAGGGCCTTGCTGCCGTGCGTGAGCGCGGCCTGCCAGATCAACCAGCGGCGCTGGGTTTCATATACCAGGTACTCTTCCGGCTTGTCCTCACGGCGCCGGACAATGTGGCCATCGCGTTGGGCCCATGCTTCGAATGCTTGACGCATTGCTGTCCTTTACAAAAGCTGTGTGCAAATCCTGCTTGCGGATCCGCGATCGTTACACACCTGCCAGCGGCCGGAACGGTTCCGGACCGGGCAACCCTAACAAAGCAATGAATTGCCAGGAGATACTTGACTTCAAAGAAATATGCAAATACTACACTAAAATTGGCCTACTGCAACTTTTTCTTCCAGAATGGAAAAAGATACGAAATCGTTCCGTGTCTTGCCGCGATTGTTACATATTGTCACAGTCAGGCCGTGTTTGCCAGACCTTGTCATATGTTTTTCTTATCGAGCAATGATTTTACGTCATCAACGTTGCTTTTTGTGCAAATTATTACAACCACGCACGGTTTCAAAAGAAACTTTCATAAATACAACAAATGGCTTTGAACAGGACCAAGGGCGCGGTGATCGATAACATCTTCCTTTGCACCTCGCAACGAGGTAAAGCAACATTCGTTCCTTCTCAAGTAAATTTCATAAAATCAAATAGTTAGCGTTTTCCTTTTCAAGCGTGTCCGCTGTCCTGTAAGTAATTCCGACAAGCATCGACTAAAGACGTTCTCATAAGCTGGTTGAACCATTAAGATGCAGGTCCGTTTGATCTTTCGACACCCATTAATGAAAATCGCCACCTGGAACGTAAACTCTCTCAAAGTGCGCCTGCCGCACCTGCTCCAATGGCTTGCCGCCAATCCGGTCGACGTGCTCTGCATCCAGGAAACCAAGCTCACCGACGACAAGTTCCCCGTCGCCGAGATCAATGCCGCCGGCTACCAGGTCGCCTTCACCGGCCAGAAGACCTATAACGGCGTCGCCATCCTCTCCCGGCATCCGCTGAGCGACGTGGTGCGCAACAACCCGCATTTCCCGGACGAGCAGCAGCGCCTGATCGCCGCCACCGTGCAGGGCGTGCGGATCATCTGCGCCTATGTGGTGAATGGGCAGGCGGTCGGCTCCGACAAGTACGCCTACAAGATGGCCTGGCTGTCCGCCCTGCGCGAGTGGGTGAAGGAAGAGATGGCGGCGCATCCGGACTTCGCGATCCTGGGCGACTACAATATCGCGCCGGACGACCGCGACGTCCACGACCCGGCCGAGTGGGAAGGCCAGATCCACTGCTCCGAACCGGAGCGCGACGCCTTGCGCGCGTTGTTCGGCCTGGGCCTGACGGACGCCTTCCGCCTGTTCGAACAGCCGGAAAAGCAGTACAGCTGGTGGGACTACCGGATGATGGCCTTCCGCCGCAACCGCGGCCTGCGCATCGACCACATCCTGCTGTCGCCGAGTCTTACGCAGCGCTGCACCGCCTGTACGATCGACCGCGAGCCGCGCAAGTGGGAGCAGCCTTCGGACCACACCCCGGTCATCGCAACGCTCGGCTGAACAGCGGCGGTATCTCCTCGGCGGCGGCCGGCTTCGCGAACAGGTAGCCTTGCAGGTAAGCGCAGCCGTGCCGGTGCAGCAGGTCCATCTGGCCCTCGGTCTCGACCCCTTCGGCCACCACCGACAACTGCAGGCTGCCGGCCAGCGCCATGATGGCGGCGACGATCGCCTGGTCCTCGCTGCTGGATTCCAGGTCGCGCACGAAGGCGCGGTCGATCTTGATCTTGTGGACCGGGAAGCGCTTCAGGTAGGCCAGGCTCGAGTAGCCGGTGCCGAAGTCGTCGATCGACAGGCGGATGCCCATCTTCGAGATCTGCCCCAGCGTTTCCAGGGTCTGCTGGCCGTGCTGCATCAGCGCGGTCTCGGTGATCTCGAACTCGAGCAGGCCCGGGTCGATCCCGGTGTCAATGAGGATGCGGCGGATCGAATCGATCAGGCCGCGGTGCATGAACTGGCGCGCCGACAGGTTGATCGCCAGCGGCACCGCCGGCAGCCCCGCGCGCTGCCACGCCACCGCCTGTTCGCAGGCGGCGCGGATCACCCACTCCCCCACCGGCACGATCAGGCCATTCTCCTCCAGCATCGGGATGAAATCGTCGGGCGCGACCAGGCCGTGGCCGGGACGGCGCCAGCGCAGCAGCACTTCCAGGCCCCGCACGCTGCGCTCCCGCATGCAGACGATGGGCTGGTAGAACAGCGTGAATTCGCGGCGTTCGAGGGCGCCGTGCAGGCTGGTCTCGAGTTCGAAATGGCGCGCCGCGGCCACGTTCATGCGTTCGGCGAAGAACTGGTAGTTGTTGCGGCCCGAAGCCTTGGCGTGGTACATCGCGGCATCGGCCTTGCGCATCAGGGTCTCGACGTCCTCGCCGTCGTCCGGGCACAGGCAGATGCCGATCGAGGGCGAGATATGCAGGCTGCGGCCTTCGAAGCGCACCGGCTCGGCCAGCGCGCCGATGATCTTCTCGCCGACCAGCGCGCATTCCTCGGCCGCGCGCACGCCCGGCACCAGCACCACGAATTCGTCGCCGCCCAGGCGCGCCACGGTGTCGACCGCGCGCACCACCTTGCACAGGCGGTTCGCGACTTCCTTCAGCAGGTGGTCGCCGGTCAGGTGGCCGAGCGAATCGTTGATGGTCTTGAAGCGGTCCAGGTCGATGAACATCACGGCCAGCTTGCGGCCGTCGCGCCGTGCCGCCAGCATCGCCCGGTCCAGGCGTTCGGAGAGGAGCGCGCGGTTCGGCAGCCCGGTCAGGGCATCGTGGTAGGCCATGTGGTGGACCCGCGCCTCGGCCTGGCGGCGCTCGACGATCTCGGCCTGCAGCAGCCGGTTCGCGCCGGCCAGTTCGGCGGTGCGCTCCTGTACCCTCACCTCGAGCTCGTCGCGCGCGCGGCGCAGGGCGTCGGCCGCCTCGCGCTGGTCGGTGACGTCGTCGATCAGCCAGACGCTGCGGCCGCTGCTCTCGGCCAGGTCGAAGGGCCGGCCCGACAGGCGCGCCCAGAAGCGCGTGCCGTCGCGCCGCATCAGCTGGTGCTCGGCCATGTGCACGCGGCCGGCCGCGAAGTCGCTGCGGGTCTGGCGGCGCGCCTCGTCCCAGCTGGCGGCGTCCGGATAGAGCGCGCGTACCGACGCGCCCTCGATCGCGCCGCCGGCAAAGCGGAACAGCTCTTCCATCTTGCGGTTGCAGCGCAGCGTGCGCCCGTTCTCGACCACCGCGATGCCCAGCACCGCGTTGTCGAGGATGGCCTGGTTTTCGAGCAGGGCGTTGCGCAGCGATTCCTCGTCGCGCTTCTGGCGGGTGCGGTCCTCGATCATCCAGATCGTGCCCTGGGCCGGCGACTCCCGGTTGATCGCATAGCCGATCAGCCTGACCCACATCGGCGTGCCGTCCTTGCGCACCATGGTGCTCTCGGCCTCGAAGGGCTTGCCCTGCCCGAGCACGCTGTAGGCCGCCACGCCCAATTCGTCGAAAGTCTGGTCGTCGGCATACAGGATGCGCGTCAGGCGCTCCAGGGTCTCGCCTTCACGGTAACCGAACATGCGGTCGAAGCTGCTGTTGGCGCGCGTGATGACGCGCTCGCGGGTGAAGAAGATGCCGATCGAGGCATTGGTCATGATCGCCTGCACCTCGATCAGGGCCTGGCGCGCCTCGGTGACGTCTTCCAGGATCCAGATCGTGCCGGCCTCGCGCGAGCTCATGTCGACCGCCTTGGCGCGGATGCGGCACCAGACCAGCGAACCGTCGCGGCGGCGCAGCTGGATCTCGGCCTGCTCGAACAGATCGCCGGCGGTCAGGACCTGGATCGCCTTCTCCATGAAGGCTTCGTATTGCGTCCGCGAGACGAAGAATTCGACCGGGTCGCGCCCGACCAGTTCGCAGGCGTCGTAGCCCAGCATCTCGGCCATGCGCGGATTGCAGGACTTGACCAGGTGCGGCAGGGTGACGACGATGCCGACCGGGGCGTGTTCGAGCACCGCGGCCTGCTCCATGCGCGCACGCTGGTCGGCCTGGCAGGTGCCGGGCAGTTCGCCGAACACGAAGGTGGCCCCGGCAATGCCGGCGTCCGCCGGCAGCGGCCGCGCCCTCACCTCGACCGCCACGTCGCGCGCGCCGGCGGCGAGCACGCCGCTCCAGCGCCGTTCGCCGCCCGGCGCCAGGGCGGTCTCGTGCAGCGCCTGCGGGACATTGCGCTCGCAGAACAGCGCCGGCAGCGTGCGGCCCTCGGGCGGCGCACCGAGCAGCCGCCCGAGCGCCTCGTTGGCCGCCCAAATCATGCCCTGCGCGTCGCAGGCGCACGCCGGCGCCGCGAGCAGCGCCAGCGCTTCGGCCACCAGGGCCGGTTTGCTCGTTACACGATCCATCCCTTGTTCCAGTCTCCGGGTCCGTCCATGGGACCTCTATTTCCCAGGGGAATCATAAACCACAAATCACTGGAAATATCAAACTGGCAAAAAAAAGGCCCGCCGTGTTGTACGGCGGGCTCATCGGATAAATACGCTTGCTAGAAGGCGTCGCCGGGAACGCGTACGAAACCTTCCATCAGCACCCGGGCGCTGCGGCTCATCACGGCCTTCCTGACGACCCAGTCGCCGTCCTCCTGCTCGGCCTGGGCGCCGACGCGCAGGGTGCCGGACGGGTGGCCGAAACGCACGGCTTCGTGCGCACGGCCGCCGGCGGCCAGGCTGACCAGGGTGCCGGGAATCGCCGCCGCGGTGCCGATCGCCACCGCCGCCGTGCCCATCATCGCGTGGTGCAGCTTGCCCATCGAGAGCGCGCGCACCAGCAGGTCGATGTCGTCCGCTTTCACCTGCTTGCCGCTCGACGCCGTGTAGTCGGCGGGTGGCGCGACGAAGGCGACCTTGGGCGTGTGCTGGCGCCGCGCCGCCTCTTCCAGGTGCGCGATCAAACCCATGCGCATGGCGCCGTGGGCGCGGATCAGTTCGAACATCGCCAGCGCCTTCGGGTCGCCGTTGATGTCGTCCTGCAGCTCGGTGCCCTTGTAGCCAATGTCGGCGGCGTTGACGAAGATGGTCGGGATGCCGGCGTTGATCATCGTGGCTTTCAGGGTGCCGACGCCGGGCACGTCCAGTTCGTCGACCAGCTTCCCGGTCGGGAACATCGAATTGCTCCCTCCTGCGCCGCCCTCGCCTTCCTCGGCCGCCGGGTCCATGAACTCCAGCTGCACTTCGGCCGCCGGGAAGGTCACGCCATCCAGTTCGAAGTCGCCGGTTTCCTGGACCTGGCCATTGGTGACCGGAACATGGGCGACGATGGTTTTCTGGATGTTGGCCTGCCAGATCCTGACGGTGACGGTACCGTTTTCCGGGATGCGGCCGGCCTCGATGAAGCCGTTGGCGATGGCATACGGACCGATCGCCGCCGACAGGTTGCCGCAGTTGCCGCTCCAGTCGACGAAGGGCTTGTCGATCGAGACCTGGCCGAACAGGTAGTCGACGTCATGGTCCGGGCGCGTGGCCTTGCCGACGATGACCGTCTTGCTGGTGCTGGAAGTGGCGCCGCCCATGCCGTCGATCTGCTTGCCGTAGGGGTCGGGGCTGCCGATCACACGCATCAGGAGCTTGTCGCGCGCCTCGCCGGGGACTTGCGCGGCTTCGGGCAGGTCCTGGAGGCGGAAGAAGACGCCTTTGCTGGTGCCGCCACGCATATAGGTGGCGGGGATTTTAATCTGTGGGACGTGGGCCATATATGTGAGCTCCTTTGACCTTGTAGGGTGGGCACACCGTGCCCACGCGTGAAGTCAGCATTGCGCCAGCTTTCGCGTGGGCTCGGGGAGCCCACCCTACGAACAACCATCGACCTTAATCAAGCAGCGACTTTGGTGGTCGCCAAAAAGTCCTGCGCAAACCGCTGCAGCACGCCGCCGGCCTCGTAGATCGATACCTCTTCCGCCGTATCCAGGCGGCAGGTTACCGGCACCTCGACCGTCTCGCCGTTCTTGCGATGGATGACCAGCGTGAGCGTCGCGCGCGGGGTGCGCTCGCCGGCCACGTCATAGGTCTCGGTACCGTCCAGGCCCAGGGTCAGGCGGGTGGTGCCCGGCTGGAATTCCAGCGGCAGCACGCCCATGCCGACCAGGTTCGTGCGGTGGATGCGCTCGAAGCCCTCGGCCACGATGGCTTCCACGCCCGCCAGGCGCACACCCTTGGCCGCCCAGTCGCGCGAGGAGCCCTGGCCGTAGTCGGCGCCGGCCACCACGATCAGCGGCTGCTTGCGCTCCATATAGGTCTCGATCGCTTCCCACATGCGCGTGACCTGCCCTTCCGGCTCGATGCGGGCCAGCGAGCCGGCGCGCACGCTGCCGTCGGCATTCCGCACCATCTCGTTCTTGAGGGTCGGGTTGGCGAAGGTCGCGCGCTGGGCGGTCAGGTGGTCGCCGCGGTGGGTCGCGTAGGAATTGAAGTCCTCTTCCGGCAGGCCCATCTTGTGCAGGTATTCGCCGGCCGCGGAGTTCATCATGATGGCGTTCGAGGGCGACAGGTGGTCGGTGGTGATGTTGTCGCCCAGCACCGCCAGCGGACGCATGCCCTTGAGCGTACGCTCGCCGGCCAGCGCGCCTTCCCAGTAGGGCGGACGGCGGATATAGGTGCTCATCGGGCGCCAGTCGTACAGCGGCGACACCGCTTCTTCCGTCGATTCCTGGCGCGCGAACATCACGTCGTAGACCTTGCGGAACTGCTGCGGCTTGACCGATTGCTCGACCACGGCGTCGATCTCGGCATCGCTCGGCCAGATGTCGGCCAGGCGGATTTCCTTGCCATCGGCGCTAGTCCCCAGCACGTCCTTTTCGATGTCGAAGCGGATCGTGCCGGCGATCGCATAGGCCACCACCAGCGCCGGCGACGCCAGGAAAGCCTGCTTGGCATAGGGGTGGATGCGACCGTCGAAGTTGCGGTTGCCGGACAGGACGGCGGTCGCGTACAGGTCGCGCTCGACGACTTCCTTCTGGATGACCGGGTCCAGCGCGCCCGACATGCCGTTGCAGGTGGTGCAGGCAAAGCCGACGATGCCGAAGCCCAGCTTTTCCAGTTCCGGCAGCAGGCCCGCCTCTTCCAGGTAGAGCGCCACGGCCTTCGAGCCCGGCGCCAGCGAGGATTTCACCCAGGGCTTGCGCAGCAGTCCCAGCCTGTTGGCGTTCCGCGCGATGAGGCCGGCGGCGATCATGTTGCGCGGGTTGTTGGTGTTGGTGCAGCTGGTGATGGCGGCGATGATCACGGCGCCGTCCGGCATCAGGCCCGGCTCGTTCTCCACCCGCATTTCCGCTGGAATGGCGATGCCCTGGGCCGCCAGTTCCGAGGTCGGCACGCGCTTGTGGGGGTTGGAGGGTCCGGCGATGTTGCGCACCACGGTCGACAGGTCGAACCGGAGCGTGCGCTCGTACTCGACCTTGGCCAGGGTGTCTGACCACAGGCCGGCTTCCTTCGCATAGGTCTCGACCAGCTTCACCAGTTCGTCGTCGCGGCCGGTGAGCTTCAGGTACTTGATGGTCTGCTCGTCGATCGAGAACATGGCGGCGGTGGCGCCGTATTCCGGGGCCATGTTCGAGATCGTAGCGCGGTCGCCCAGGGTCAGGTTCGACGACCCCTCGCCGAAGAATTCGAGGTAGGCGGACACCACCTTGGACTTGCGCAGGAACTCGGTCAGCGCCAGCACGATGTCGGTGGCGGTGATGCCGGGCTGCGGTTTGCCGGTCAGCTCGACGCCGACGATGTCCGGCAGGCGCATATAGGAAGCACGGCCCAGCATGACGCTCTCCGCTTCGAGGCCGCCGACGCCGATCGCGATCACGCCCAGGGCGTCGACCATCGGGGTATGCGAGTCGGTGCCGACCAGGGTGTCCGGGAAGGCCACGCCATCCTTCACCTGCACCACGGGGCTCATGCGCTCGAGATTAATCTGGTGCAGGATGCCGTTCCCCGGCGGGATCACGTCGACGTTCTGGAAGGCCTTCTTGGTCCACTCGATGAAGTCGAAGCGGTCTTCGTTGCGGCGGTCTTCGATGGCGCGGTTCTTGGCGAAGGCGTCCGGATCGAAGCCGCCGCACTCGACCGCCAGCGAGTGGTCGACCACCAGCTGGGTCGGCACCACCGGGTTGACCAGGGCGGGATTGCCGCCTTGCAGGGCGATGGCGTCGCGCAGGCCGGCCAGGTCGACCAGGGCGGTCTGGCCCAGGATGTCGTGACAGACCACGCGCGCCGGGAACCACGGGAAATCGAGGTCGCGCTTGCGCTCGATGAGCTGTTTCAGCGAAGGCACGAGGGCCTGCGGCTCGCAGCGGCGCACCAGGTTTTCGGCCAGCACACGCGAGGTGTAGGGCAGGCCGTCCCAGGCGCCCGCCTGGATTTCCTCGACCGCGGCCTTGGCGTCGAAGTAGTGCAGATTGGTCCCGCGCAGGGGTTTGCGATATTGGCTGTTCATGATGGATCAGGTGAAACCAGAGATAAGAACAGGTGCTGCGTGGCGCAGTACCTGCCCTCGTGGAAGATGGCATCCGGCTGGCAGCCGAATTGCTGGAAGCCGAGGCTGTCGTACAGGCGGCGCGCCGGCGCGTTGTCCTCGTTGACCACCAGCGTGAGCTGGCGGATGTGGCCGAGCGAGCGGGCAAAAGCGATCAGGTGCGCCGTCAGCAGGCGCCCGATGCCGGCGCCCTGGTGGCTGCGCTCGACCATCAGGCTGTTCAGGCTGGCGACGTGACGCAGCCGCCTGCCCTCCTTGGCGCGCAGGCAGATGGCGCCGACCAGAGCGTCTCCGTCGAAGGCGCCGAACCAGTGGTAGTCCGGCCTGGCCAGGCGCTCCGCATGCCAGGCGAGGGATTTGCCGAGCGCCTCTTCGTAGTCGGGACCGTGCGCGAACTGGAAGTCGCGCAGGCTGGCCAGGCGCAGGGCGCGGTAGGCGGCTGTGTCGCTTGGGGTGAGTTGGCGAATGGTCGGGTCCATGGTATTTGCCGTCGTTCCCRCGAAGGCGGGAACGACGGTGGTGATTACTTACGCTCCGCCAGCGGCACGAAGGTCAGATCCTCCGGCCCCACATAATTCGCGCTCGGACGAATGATCTTGTTGTCGATACGCTGCTCGATGATGTGGGCCGACCAGCCCGAGGTGCGCGCGATCACGAACAGCGGCGTGAACATCGCGGTCGGCACGCCCATCATGTGGTACGACACCGCCGAGAACCAGTCCAGGTTCGGGAACATCTTCTTCACTTCCCACATGACCGATTCCAGGCGCTCGGCGATGTCGAACATCTTCATCGAACCGGCGCTGGCCGACAGCTGGCGCGCGACTTCCTTGATCACCTTGTTGCGCGGGTCCGAGATCGTGTACACCGGGTGGCCGAAGCCGATCACGACTTCCTTGTTGGCGACGCGGTTGCGGATGTCGGCTTCGGCTTCGTCCGGGTTCTCGTAGCGCTTCTGGATCTCGAAGGCGACTTCGTTGGCGCCGCCGTGCTTCGGACCGCGCAGCGCGCCGATCGCGCCGGTGATGGCCGAGTAGATGTCGGAGCCGGTGCCGGCGATCACGCGGCCGGTGAAGGTCGAGGCGTTGAACTCGTGTTCGGCGTACAGGATCAGCGAGGTGTGCATCGCTTTCACCCACTCATCGGACGGCTTCCGGCCGTGCAGCAGGTGCAGGAAGTGGCCGCCGATCGAGTCGTCGTCGGTCTCGACTTCGATGCGCTTGCCGTTATGGCTGAAGTGGTACCAGTACAGCAGCATCGAACCCAGCGATGCCATCAGGCGGTCGGCGATGTCGCGCGCGCCCGGGATGTTGTGGTCGTCCTTTTCCGGCAGGGTGCAGCCCAGCACCGAGACGCCGGTGCGCATCACGTCCATCGGGTGCGAGGCGGCCGGCAGGGCTTCCAGCGCGCTCTTCACTGCTTGCGGCAGGCCGCGCAGCATCTTCAGCTTGGCCTTGTAGCCTTTCAGTTCGGCGGCGGTCGGCAGCTTGCCGTGCACCAGCAGGTAGGCGATCTCTTCGAATTCGGAGGTGTCGGCCACGTCCAGGATGTCGTAGCCGCGATAGTGCAGGTCGTTGCCGGAGCGGCCCACCGAGCACAGGGCGGTATTGCCGGCGGCGACGCCGGACAGGGCGACGGATTTCTTCGGTTTGAACGTCGTCGGGGTCTCGTTCTGCGTGGTCTGATCGGTCATGGTTAAGGTCTCCGTAGTCGAATTATTTGGCTTTGTTCTGGGCAAACAGGGCATCGAGCTTCTGTTCGAAGCTATGGTAATCGATGCGGTCGTACAGTTCGGCGCGGGTCTGCATGGTATCGACCACGCTCTTCTGCGTGCCTTCGCGGCGGATGGTCTCGTAGACGTTCTCGGCCGCCTTGTTCATGGCGCGGAAGGCCGACAGCGGATACAGCACGATGTCGACGTCGGCGCCCGCCAGCTCGTCGACCGTGAACAGCGGGGTCGAACCGAATTCGGTGATGTTCGCGAGGATCGGCACCTTGACCGCCTTCTTGAACTGGGCGTACATCTCCAGGCTGGTGATCGCTTCCGGGAAGATCATGTCGGCGCCGGCTTCGACGCAGGCAACCGCGCGCTCCACGGCCTTGTCCAGGCCCTCGACGGCCAGCGCATCGGTGCGCGCCATGATGACGAAGTTGTCGTCGGTGCGGGCGTCGACGGCGGCCTTCACGCGGTCGACCATCTCGCCCTGGCTGACGATCTCCTTGCCCGGACGGTGGCCGCAGCGCTTGGCGCCGACCTGGTCTTCGATATGGCAGGCGCCGGCGCCGGCCTTGATCAGCGAGCGCACGGTACGGGCCACGTTGAAGGCGGACGAGCCGAAGCCGGTGTCGATGTCGACCAGCAGCGGCAGGTCGCAGACGTCGGTGATGCGGCGCACGTCGATCAGCACGTCTTCCAGGCCCGAGATGCCGAGGTCGGGCAGGCCCAGGGAGCCGGCAGCCACGCCGCCGCCCGACAGGTAGATCGCGCGGTAGCCGGCGCGCTTGGCCAGCAGGGCGTGGTTGGCGTTGATCGCGCCGATCACCTGCAGCGGATGTTCTTCCTGCACGGCCTGGCGGAATTTGGCGCCTGCGGAGAGTTGGCTCATGTCCTCTTACCTTTCAATGATGCGTTGACGGGAATATGCCATCAGTAATGCAAACGGCGTGCCAAGCCAATCGGCAGCGCCCTACCCCGTGTTTTCAAGCACTTGCGCCGTTCCGCCGTGCGTGTTTCGGCATCGACGTTTCATGAACGTTTCATTTTGAAACATCGTTGCGCAACACGCAAGCCCAGATCTTGTTCGCACAGCCGTTTGCTCAGGCGTAGAATCCCTTGCGCAATTCCTTTTTGACAAATACAACCAAGAGGATCTATGTGCGACATTCGTAAGGCCGGCCTGCTCGCCGGCATCGCCCTGCTCTGCTTCGGCGCGCGTGCCGAACCGGTCGACGCCAACACCATCAACCGCATCGCCGACGAAGGCTATAACCGCGGCCAGGTCGTGAACCTGGCGGCCTACCTGACCGACCGCATCGGCGGCCGCATGACCAATTCGCCGGCCATGCGCCAGGCGGAAAAGTGGACCCAGCAGATGTTCACCAGCTGGGGCCTGAAGAATGTCCACGCCGAAGGCTACGATTTCGGACGCGGCTGGTGGATCGAATCCTCGAGCGTGCGCATGGTCGCGCCGCGGCCGCTGGCCCTGACCGCGATCCCGGTGGCCTGGACGCCGCCGACCCGCGGCACGCTGAGCGCGCCGATCGTCGTGGCGCCGGTCCGCCACGTGCGCGACCTGGCCCAGTACAAGGGCAAGGTGAAAGGCAGGATCGTGCTGGTCAGCTATCCGGAAGCGCCGAAGGACGACACCAGCGCCACCTTCAAGCGCTACGACGAGGCCGAACTGGGCAAGCTGTCGACCTACGACCAGCCGCAGTACGATCCGGACCAGTCGTTCGACATGTACAAGAAATACTTCGAGCAGGCGCGCGAGATCGACCGCTTCATGGCGGCGGAAGGAGCGCTGGCGCTGGTCAAGATGTCCTACCGTAACGGCGGCCTGGTGCAGGGCGAAGGCTACTTCCACCGCAAGGGCGAGACCGTCGCCCTGCCCGAAGTCGAGATGGCGGCCGAGGACTACCGCCGCCTGGCGCGCCTGGCCAAGGTCGGCGAAGTGAAGCTCGAACTGAACAGCAACGTCCACTTCGACGACCGCGACATGAACGCCTACAACATCCTGGCCGAGATCCCGGGCAGCGATCCCCAGGCCGGCTATGTGATGGCGGGCGCCCACCTGGACAGCTGGGTGGCCGGCGACGGCGCCGCCGACAATGGCGCCGGCTCGGTGGTGGTGATGGAAGCGGCGCGCATCCTCTCGCAGCTGGGCGTGAAGCCGAAGCGCACGATCCGCTTTGCACTATGGTCGGGCGAGGAACAGGGCCTGCTGGGCTCCCTGGCCTATATCAGGAACCACATCGCGACCCGCCCGCGCCCAAGCAATCCGGAGCACGCCAAGCTGCCCGAGTTCATGTGGGAGAGCTACCCGGTCACGCCGCTGCCCGGCTATAACGAGATGGCCGCCTACTTCAACCTCGACAACGGCTCGGGCAAGATCCGCGGCATCTACGCCGAGGGTAACTTCGCGGCGATCCCGGTGCTGAAGAACTGGCTCGCTCCCTTCGACAGCCTGGGCGCGAACAAGGTCGTGGCCAAGAAGACCGGCGGCACCGACCACCAGGTCATGGCCGGCATGGGCCTGCCCGCCTTCCAGTTCATCCAGGACCCGCTCGACTACGGTTCGCGCGTGCACCACTCGAACCTCGACACCTTCGACCACCTGCGCACCGAAGACCTGCGCCAGGCCGCGGTGATCATGGCCACCGTGCTGCTGCAGGCTGCCGAAAGCGACACGCCGATGCCGCGCAACGTGCTGCCCAAGCAGCCGACGCCGACCGATCCCTTCCACTACCGCGATCCGGCCAAGGAGTGAGGATGAAGCGCGCAACCGCATCGCTTGCCTGCGCGCTGCTGCTGGCCGGCCCGGGTGCGAACGCCCGGGCCGACGGCATCGCCGGCCGGCTTGATGCCGTGAAAATCGTCGCCGGCATGCGCCGCATCGTCACTCCGCAAGGCATCGAAAAGACGCAGGCGGTGAAGATCGGCGGCATCGAGCAGTGGATCAGCGTGCGCGGCGCCGACCTCCGCAACCCGGTGCTGCTGATGCTACACGGCGGCCCGGGCTATGTCGCGATGCCGACCAGCTGGTACTTCCAGCGCGGCTGGGAAGAGTATTTCACGGTCGTGCAATGGGACCAGCGCGGCGCTGGCAAGACCTACGCCGCCAACGATCCGGACAAGGTGGCGCCGACCATGACCCGTGCGCGCATGCTGGCCGACGCCGAGGAGATGGTGGCCTGGCTGCGCAAGGAATTCGGCAAGCAGCGCATCTATGTGCTGGGCCATTCCTGGGGCAGCTCGCTGGGCATCGAACTGGCGCAGCGCCATCCGGACTGGCTGCACGCCTATATCGGCATCGGCCAGATCACGGATGCGCCGGAGAGCGAGCGGCGCGGCTGGCGCTTCGCGATGGACGCGGCGAAGAAGGAGAACAATCTCGAAGCGGTGCGCGAGCTGGAATCGATCGCGCCGTATGCCGCGCCGGGCAAGCAGGTAGCGCTGAAGGACCTCTACCTGCAGCGCAAATGGCTGGGCCGCTACGGCGGCGCGGTGTATGGCCGGACCGGTTTCGACGCCGAGGCGGCCGCGGTGAAACTGTCGCCGGAATACACGGATGCGGATCTAGAGACCATCTGGGACGCCACCGAGTTCTCGTCCAGCCGCCTGCTGGCGGAGACGGTCTCGCTGGACTTCAGCGGCTACACGACATTCCACTGCCCGATCCTGATCCTCAACGGACGGCACGACTACAACGTGTCCTCATCGGCCACGGCGGAATGGTTCGGGAAGGTGAAGGCGCCGGCCAAGCAGCTGGTGTGGTTCGAGCACTCGGCGCACGAGATCTTCAACGAGGAGCCGGGCAAGACCCTGGTGTCGCTGGTGCGCTATGCGCGGCCGTTTGCGGAGAAGGCGGGCGACGTCGCGCCCTGAAAATCGCCGTCGCCCCCTCGAAGGTAAAAAACCTAGCCGATCAAGCGGCCGGGTTTTTTTATGTAGGGTGGGCTCCCCGAGCCCACGCGAAAGCAGGCAAGACGCAAACGTCCTCGTGGGCACAGCGTGCCCACCCTACATGCCGATTAGTGCGCCGAAGCCGCAGCAGCCCCGATACCAGTCTCCGAACGCACTTCCTGCGCCTCGAAACCAGCCTTGTCGATCGCCGCACGCGGGCTCTTGTCGGTGACCGAGAACAGCCACACGCCGACGAAACCGACGATCATCGAGAACAGGGCCGGCGAGGTGTACGGGAAGATCTCGGTCTTGTTGTGGAAGACGTCGACCCACACCGATTTCGACAGCACGGTCAGGATCACGGCGGTGGCCAGGCCCAGGAAGCCGCCGATGGTGGCGCCGCGGGTGGTGCACTTGCTCCACAGGACCGACATGAACAGCACCGGGAAGTTGGCCGAGGCGGCGATCGCGAAGGCGAGCGACACCATGAAGGCGACGTTCACGGTTTCGAACACGTAACCCAGGCCCACGGCGATGATGCCGAGGATGACGGTGGTGATCTTCGAGACGCGCAGTTCGCTGCCCGGGGCCGGCTGGCCCTTCTTTATGACGGTGGCGTAGATGTCGTGCGAGACGGCCGAGGCGCCCGACAGGGTCAGGCCGGCCACCACCGCGAGGATGGTCGCGAAGGCCACGGCCGAGATGAAGCCGAGGAAGACGTCGCCGCCGACGGCGCTGGCCAGGTGCACGGCCGCCATGTTGTTACCGCCCAGGAGCTTGCCTGCCGCATCCTTGAAGGCGCTGTTGGTACCGACCAGCACGATCGCGCCGAAGCCGATGATGAAGGTCAGGATGTAGAAGTAGCCGATCCAGGTGGTGGCCCACAGCACCGACTTGCGCGCTTCCTTGGCGCTCGGGACGGTGAAGAAGCGCATCAGGATGTGCGGCAGGCCGGCGGTACCGAACATCAGCGCCATGCCGAAGGAGATGCCGGAGATCGGGTCCTTGATGAAGTTACCCGGGCCCATGATCGAGTCCTTCTTGGCGTGCACTTCGACGGCCTTGGCGAACAGCTGTTCCGGGCTGAAGTTGTACATGGCCAGCACCGAGAAGGCCATGAAGGAGGCGCCCGCCAGCAGCATCACGGCCTTGATGATCTGGACCCAGGTGGTGGCGGTCATGCCGCCGAACAGCACGTAGACCATCATCAGGATACCGACCAGCACCACGGCGATGCTGTAGTCCAGGCCGAACAGCAGCTTGATCAGCTGGCCGGCGCCGACCATCTGCGCGATCAGGTAGAACAGCACGGTGACCAGGGTGCCCGAGGCGGCGAACATGCGCACCGGCTTCTGGGCGAAGCGGTAGGCGGCGACGTCGGCGAAGGTGAAACGGCCCAGGTTGCGCAGGCGCTCGGCCATCAGGAAGGTGATGACGGGCCAGCCGACCAGGAAGCCGATCGCATAGATCAGGCCATCGAAGCCGTTGGCGAACACCGCGGCCGAGATGCCCAGAAAAGAAGCGGCCGACATGAAGTCGCCGGCGATCGCGAGACCGTTCTGGAAGCCGGTGATGCCGCCGCCCGCGGTGTAGAAGTCGGACGCCGAGCGGGTGCGCTTGGCCGCCCACTTGGTGATGAACAGGGTCAGGATGACGAACACGGCGAACATCGTGATCGCGGTCCAGTTGGTGGCCTGCTTGGTGGCCTGGCCCAGGTCGGGCGCGGCGATGGCGGCGTTGGCTGCGGCGAGAGCGGCCAGCGCGCCGGCGTTGCGGATCAGGTTCTTCATGCTGCGCGCACCTTGTTCGGCTGGTTGGTCGGTGCGGCCTGGCCGGGCTGGCCGGCAGCGGCATTGCGCTGGATGGCGTCGGTCAGGGCGTCGAATTCGCTGTTCGCGCGGCGCACGTAGATGCCGGTGACGACGACCGTGAACAGGATCACGAACAGGCCCAGGGGCACGCCCCAGGACATCACGCCCGCACCGATACGGGAACCCATGAATTCCTTGTCGAAGGCGTTCAGCAGGGTGAAGCCGTAGTACACGACCATCACGGCCCAGGTCAGCATCCAGCCATAGCGGGAGCGGGTCTTGACCAGCTTCTGGTAATTCGGGTCGCTCTTGACCCGTTGAACAATATCTTGATCCACTTTTGTCTCCAATACTTTTAGTCATGCCTTTTATGCAGGCTGTTTGCGATCCTACGGGCCGGTCCTTACCCGATTCTTACGGCATGGGTCGGATTCCACTACACTTGCGATATGAGTCATCCCACCCGCACCCTGCACGAGGGCCTCGACAAGCCTGTGATCTGGACCGTTTCCGTGTCCCGCCTGTCGGATCTGTTCCGCGACATCACCCTCGAATACGACCACCTGGCCCAGATCGAACCGCTGCACCTGGGTTTCGACGACGCCGCGCGCCACATCCGCGAGCGCATGGCGACGGACCATTGCGACGTCGTGATCGCGGCCGGCTCGAACGCCGCCTACCTGAAGGGACGCGTGTCGGTGCCGGTGGTGGTGGCGAAGGCCAGCGGCAGCGACGTGATGCAGGCGCTGGCGCGGGCGCGCCGCCTGTCGCCGCGGGTCGCGGTGATCAGCTACCAGCAACCGATGCCGGAACTGGCGGAGTTCGCGGCCACCTTCGGCCTGACCATCGTCCAGCGCACCTATGTGACGGAGGAAGATGCGCGCGCCGCCATCGACGAGCTGAAGGCGGACGGGATCGGGGCGATCGTCGGCGCGGGTTTGATTACCGACCTGGCCGAGGAAGCCGGCCTGAAGGCGGTGTTCGTGTATTCGGCGGCCTCGATCCGCCAGGCCTTCGACGACGCGCTGGAGATGGCGCGCCTGACCCGCCTGGAAGCGGGACGCGGACGGCGCGGCAGCCCCGATCCGCGGCGCGCGCGGCGCGGCCTGAACGACCTGCGCGGCGACTCGCCGGCGATGGAGAGGCTGCGCCAGGCCGTGGTGCTGTACGCACGCTCGCCGGCAACGGTGCTGATCCAGGGCGAGACCGGCAGCGGCAAGGAACTGGTGGCCCAGGCCATCCATCGCGAGAGTCCGCGCCGCGGCGCCCTGCGTCCCTTCGTCGCCGTGAATTGCGGCGCGATCGCCGAGTCGCTGCTGGAATCCGAGCTGTTCGGGCACGAGGAAGGCGCCTTCACCGGCGCACGGCGCGGCGGCCGTGCCGGTTTGTTCGAAGCGGCCAACGGCGGCACCCTGTTCCTCGACGAGATCGGCGAAATGCCCCTTAGCCTGCAGACCCGCCTGCTGCGCGTGCTGGAAGAACGCGAAGTGATGCGGGTGGGCGGCACACGGCCGGTGCCGATCGACGTGCGGGTGATCAGCGCCACCCACTGCGACCTCGACGCCCGCGTGCGCGAGGGACGTTTCCGCGCCGACCTGTTCTACCGCCTGGCGGTGCTGCGCCTGGCGCTGCCGCCCCTGCGCGAACGGCGCGCCGACATCCCGCAGCTGGCCGAATGGTCGCTGAAGAACGCGATGGCGGCCCTCAGCGCCCGTCCGCATCCGAACCTGGCCGCCGAGATCGCCGCCTGCGCGCCGCTCCTGCAAGCCTATGCCTGGCCGGGCAATGTGCGCGAGCTGCGCAACCTGATGGAGAGATTGGCACTGTTCCTGGCCGCCGAGCCGCTGCAGGCCCTGACGCCGGCCTTCCTGCTGTCGGTGGCGCCGGAACTGGGCCAGGCCCTGCCTTCGCCGCCCCCGTCCGCTCCCCTGCCCGCCACGGCCGTTCTTGCATCGTCGCATGAAAGCGTGGCCGAGGTGCTGGCCCGTTTCGGCGGCCAGCGCGAAGCCGCGGCCCGCCACCTGGGCATCAGCCGGACCACGCTGTGGCGGCGCCTGAAATCCGGCGCCTGACTTTCCTCAAAAGAGTTAATCTTCCCCAAGCAGGGACGCCAACAAGCGTCCTATGCTCGTCTTTTTTTGACGGCCTGGCCGCCTTGGAGGAGATATGGAAACCGCGCAACCCGCGTCATCCGCCGCAATCTTTTCGCTGATCGGCAACACCCCGCTGGTCGAGGTCACCCGGATGGACACCGGCCCCTGCCAGCTGTTTCTCAAGCTCGAATCCCAGAATCCCGGCGGCTCCATCAAGGACCGCATCGGCCGCGCCATGATCGAGGCCGCGGAAAAGGATGGCCGCCTGCAGCCGGGCGGCACGGTGGTCGAGGCCACCGCCGGCAATACCGGCCTCGGCCTGGCCCTGGTGGCCCGCATCAAGGGCTACCGCGTGGTGCTGGTGGTGCCGGACAAGATGGCGGCCGAAAAAATCCTGCACCTAAAGGCCCTCGGCGCGGAAATCCACCTGACCCGCTCGGACGTCGGCAAGGGCCATCCGGAGTACTACCAGGATTATGCGGCGCGGCTGGCGCGCGAGATTCCCGGCGCCTGGTTCGCCGACCAGTTCAACAATCCGGCCAACCCCTGGGCCCACGAGACCACCACCGGCCCCGAGATCTGGGAGCAGATGCGGCACGAGGTCGACGCCATCGTGGTCGGGGTCGGTTCCTCCGGCACCCTGACCGGGCTGTCGCGCTACTTCGAGAAGGTGCAGCCGGCGCTCGAATTCGTGCTGGCCGATCCCGAGGGTTCGATCCTGGCCGAGTACGTGCGCACCGGGCGCGTGTCCGAGGTGTCGGGCTCGTGGGCGGTCGAGGGCATCGGCGAGGACTTCATTCCGGCCATCGCCGACCTGTCGCGGGTACGCCGCGCCTATTCCATCGGCGACGAGGAAAGCTTCAACACCGCGCGCGCCCTGCTGCGCCAGGAAGGCCTGCTGGCGGGTTCCTCGACCGGCACCCTGCTGGCCGCCGCCCTGCGCTACTGCCGCGAGCAGACCACACCGAAGCGCGTGGTCACCTTCGTGTGCGACACCGGCACCCGCTACCTGACCAAGGTCTACAGCGACGGCTGGATGGTCGACCAGGGCTTGCTGCACCGTCCGCGTACCGGCGACCTGCGCGACCTGATCGGGCGCCGCTTCGACGACGGCGAAGTCGTCACCGTGTCTCCGACCGACCCGCTGCTGACCGCCTTCAACCGCATGCGCAGCGCCGACCTGGCCCAGCTGCCGGTAGTCGACCGCGGCCGCCTGGTCGGGCTGATCGACGAATCCGACCTGCTGCTGCACGTGACCCAGGACCAGCAGCACTTCCAGGCGCCGGTGTCCGGCACCATGACCTCCGACCTGCAGACCCTGCCGCCCTCGGCCGGGATGCGGCAGCTGCGCGACATCCTCGACCGCGGCCTGACCGCCGTGATCGCGGAAGGCGATCATTTCTACGGACTGATCACGCGCTTCGACCTCCTCAACCACCTGCGCAGGACTCTTAAATGAACGATCACGAAGGCAAGCGCCACCTGGCCACCCGCGTCATCCACGGCGGCCAGGCGCCCGACCCCGCCACCGGCGCGGTGATGCCGCCCATCTATGCAACCTCGACCTTTGCCCAGGAAAGCCCGGGCGTGCACAAGGGCCTCGACTACGGCCGCTCGCACAACCCGACCCGCTGGGCGCTGGAACGCTGCGTGGCCGACATCGAAAGCGGCGGCGCGGCCTTCGCCTTCGCGTCGGGCCTGGCCGCGATTTCCGCAGTGCTGGAATTGCTGCCCGCCGGCTCCCACATCGTGGCCGGCGACGACATGTACGGCGGCACCTACCGCCTGTTCGAAAGGGTGCGCCGGCACAGCGCCGGGCTCGAGTTCACCTACGTCGACCTGACCGACCCGCTGGCGGTGGCCAATGCCCTGCGTCCGGAAACCAGGATGGTGTGGGTGGAGACGCCGACCAACCCGATGCTGAAGCTGGCCGACCTGCACGCCATCGCCACCCTGTGCCGCGAGCGCGGCGTCCTCAGCGTGTGCGACAACACCTTAGCCAGCCCCATCGTCCAGCGTCCGCTGGAGCACGGCATCGACATCGTCGTGCACTCGACCACCAAGTACATGAACGGCCATTCGGACGTGATCGGCGGCGTGGCCGTGGTCGGCACGGAAGCGCGCCACCAGCAGCTGCGCGAGCGCCTCGGCTTCATCCAGAACGCGGTCGGCGCGATCCAGGGGCCGTTCGACAGCTTCCTGGTGCTACGCGGGATCAAGACCCTGGCGCTGCGGGTCGAGCGCAGCTCGGCGAATGCGATGGAGCTGGCGGGCTGGCTGGAAAGCCAGCGCAAGGTCAGCCGCGTGTACTATCCCGGCCTGGCCTCGCATCCCCAGCACGAGCTGGCGCGGCGCCAGATGCACGGCTACGGCGGCATCATCTCGATCGACCTCGATACCGACCTGGCAGGCAGCAGGCGCTTCCTGGAACACTGCGAGATCTTCACCCTGGCCGAGAGCTTGGGCGGGGTGGAGAGCCTGATCGAGCACCCGGCCATCATGACCCATGCGACCATTCCGCCGGAGCAGCGGGCACTGCTCGGCATCGGCGACGGCCTGATCCGGCTGTCGGTCGGCATCGAGCACGTCGACGACCAGCGCGCCGACCTGGCGCGGGCGCTGGCCGCCGTTTGAAGGGCGAAACTCAGCGCTTCAGGGCCGGAATCGCCGCCGGCTTCCACGGCTTGACCGGCTCTTCCTTCATCTTCTTCTCCAGCAGCTCGAGGGCCACCTCGAGCTGGCGGTCGCGCCCGTTGAAGGTCTCGAAAGGCAGGTTGTCCACCTCGACATCCGGGATCACGCCCACGCCTTCGATCAGCCACTCGCCGTCGGTCGAGAACTGGCCGTTCTCGGCGACCCGCGCCATGCCGTTATCAAGCAGGCCGTTGCCGTCGCTGAGCCAGACGCCGGCGCCGGCGGTGCGCTTGCCGACCAGCGGGCCGAGCTTCAGGGCCTTGACCCCGGCGGCGAAGGTCTCGCCGTCCGAATAGGTCAGCTCGTCCGTCAGCACCACCAGGTGGCCGCGGAAGGTGTTCTGCATGTTCGAATAGGGCTGCTTGCCGTTCGAGGACCAGAAGGCCCAGGCGCGCCGCAGCAGCTTCTCGATGATCCAGCTGTCGATGTTGCCGCCGTTATTGCGGCGTACGTCGATGATCAGGCCGTCCTTGTTGATGTTGGCGTAGAAGTCGCGCGCAAAGGCGTTGATGTCGCGCGCCACCATGGCCCGCAGGTGCAGGTAGCCGATCCTGCCTTTCGAAGCGCTGTCGACCTGCCGCGCCCTGTCCTGCTCCCAGTCGGCGTAGCGCAGGCTGGCATGGGTCGCCATCGTGACCGGGGTGACGATGACGGCACGTGGTTTTGCATCCTTCGTGCCCGGGCTCTTCACGTTCAGCAGCACCTGCTTGCCGGCGGTGTCCAGCAGCAGGTCGGAAATGTCGCGCGCTTCCGGCAGCGACCTGCCGTTGACGGCCGTGATGATGTCGCCTTCCCTGACCTGGACGTCCGGCGCGGCCAGCGGACCGGCCTCCGACGGCAGTTCCGGCTCGCTGCGGTAGACGTGGTCGACGCGATAGCCGTCGGCCACCCGGGTCAGCACCGCGCCCAGGCTGGCGGGCGTGCCCTCCGCGGGCGCGCGGCGCACGTCGCCAGGACGGATCTGCGAGTGCAGCGCGCCGACCTCGCCGATCATCATGCCCAGCACGTCGTCCAGTTCCGCGCGGTCGGTCACGCGCTCGACCAGCGGCGCATAGCGGGTGCGTGCGGCGTTCCAGTCGATGCCGCGCATGTTGGCGTCGTACAGGAAGTCGCGGTGCATGCGCCAGGCGTCGTTGAACATCTGCTTCCATTCCATGCGCGGGTTCGAGCTGACCGCCCAGTCGTCGACCTTGACCTTGGATTTCGTGAGATCCGCGGGCGCCTTGGCGGCGGCGTCGACGATCAGCATGTCGCCCGGCGCGCCCTTGGCGAAGGTGCGGTAGAAGACGTGCTTGCGGTCGGTGGACAGGCCGAATTCGCGCACATTGGCGGCGAAGGTCTCGGGCTGCGGGCTGCTGCGCGAAATGGCAAGGGTCTTCAATGTGCCCTTGGCGCGCTCGTCGTCGCCGGCGTCCAGCAGGTAGAGGCGCTTGTCGTCGACGGCGAGGGCGCGGTAGTTGCCCGGTGCGACCGGTACCTCGTACAGGCGCTCGCGCAAGCCCTCGTACACGATCGGAGGCAGCGGCGGCGCCGGCTTGTCGGCACCGGCCCTGGCTTCCGCCGCCGCAGCGGCCGCTGCGACGGCCGCGCTCTTGGCGGCATCCGCCTCTTCCGCGCCGGACGACTTCACGGCCGCCCTGGCCGCTGCCTCGGGCGACTTTTCTTCCGGCTTGGTCAGCTCGTCTTCCGGCTTGAACGGGAAGCGCACCCCGGGCTGCAGCGCCAGCGCGTACACGCCCACGCGCTTGTCGAACACCGGGCCCATGTTACGGTCGCCCCAGGGCGAGGCATTGCCCAGGTTGAAGTGGCGCGCGGAGAGGAAGTACAGCCATTTACCGTCCGGCGAGAAGGCCGGCGAGCTGGCTTCGTAGCGGTCGGTGGTGACGAAGCTGAGCTTGCGGCTGGCCAGGTTCAGCATGCCGATCTGGCTGCGCCGCTCGCTGCTGCCGTCGCGCACGAAGGCCAGGTTGCGGCTGTCCGGCGACCAGACCACCTGGTCCGGACGATCGAGACCGGCTTGCCCGGCGTCGTCGATGATGACGTTGGCCCGGGTGGCCAGGTCGAGCAGCCAGGTGCGGCCCTTCTTGTCGGTGTGCGCCAGCCATTTGCCGTCCGGAGACGGGTAGAGGCTCAGGCGGTGGCTGGCGCCGTCGAGCGTCAGGCGTTCGCCGTGGCCGGAACCGTCTGCCGCATAGCGCCAGATTTCGTTCTCGCCGCTGGTATCGGCGATGGCATAGATCCATTTGTCGTCGTGGCTGAAGACGGCGCCGCGGGCGCGCGCGCCTTCCGGCACCGCGATCTCGACGCGGCGATGGCTGCCGGTGCCGGCGATCGTCACCCTGCCGCGCGCGGTCAGCACGATGCGCTCGGCCTTGCTGGCGACCTCGATGCCGGTCAAGGCGTCGAGCGGCGACTTCACGCGGCGCAGGCGCTGCTGGTCGAAGTCGGAGACCAGGCTCGTGTGGACCAGGGAGTCGCGTCCGCTGGCGATGTCGAACACGTGCAGGTCGGCACCCAGCTGGTAGGCGATGCGCCCGTCGCCGAGCGAGGCGGTGCGCACGTCCCATTCCTTGTACTGGGTGAGCTGGCGGCGGTCGCTGCCGTCCGGGAGCGAGGTCCAGAGATTGTCGGCGCCGTTCGCATCGCTGATGAAGTAGAGGCGGCCGTTCCACCACATGGCGTGGCGGTTGTTGGCGCGGCCTTCGGCGGATTCGCCCTTGAACAGCGGCTGGGCCTCGGTCTTCGAACCCAGGTCGAAGCGCCACAGCTGGGCATGGGCACCGCCGCGGTAGGACTTCACGTTGTCGCGGGTCTCGGACAGGCCCATGCGCGTGAAGTAGACGGTGCGGCCGGCATCGTCCAGCACGGCATCGTTGGCGTCGGCGAGCGGTAGCACGCGGCGCGTCATCCTGGTCGGGTCGAGCACGGCGACCACGCGGCGCTTGCTCGGGCCGACCGGGTTGTCGATGCCGACCAGGACCTCGCCCTGGGCCGTCCAGCCAAGCACGCTCACGCCGCCATTTTCGAACGTGATGCGCTTCGGCAGTCCGCCTTCGATCGGCATCACATAGGCTTCCTGGGCGCCCTCGTAGGAGGCGACGAAGGCGACGAACTTGCCGTCCTGCGAAATCGCGGCATGGGTTTCGCTCGACGGGTGGGTGGTCAGGCGGGTCGCCTTGCCGCCGGCCACGGAGGTGCGCCAGAGGTCGCCTTCGGCGGTGAACACGATGGTATCGCCGCGCACCGCAGGAAAGCGGACATAGGGATCGGCGGCGAGCGCCTGCCGGCCGATGAGGGCCAGCGACATTGCGATGAGGGTGCGGGACACGTTCATGTTCACAAGACAAAAGTTTGCTAGAGAACATGAGTTTGCCATAGCGAAACGCCGAGTTGGCGTGCATATGTGCAAAAAAGACGGGCTTCGGCCTCAGGCCGGCAGCAGCAGCGCCTCCCTGCCTTGTTCCCTCACCTTGAAGGTCGAGACCACGCCGGTCAGCTGCTCGGCCTGGGAGCGCATGGTGCCGGCGGCGGCCGCGGCCTGCTCGACCATCGCCGCGTTCTGGCGGGTCGCCTCGTCCATCTCCGCGATCGTGCGGCGCACCTGGGCGATGCCCTCGGCCTGTTCGGAGCTGGCGACATCGATGGCGGCCAGCAGGTCGGCCACCTGCTGCACGCGCTCGAGGATCTGGCGCATCGTCATGCCGGCCGCGCCGGCGATCCCGGCGCCGGACTCGATGGCGCCGAGCGATTCCGCGATCAGGGTCTTGATCTCCTTGGCGGCCGCGGCCGAATGCTGGGCCAGGCTGCGCACCTCGTTCGCCACCACGGCAAAGCCGCGGCCTTCGGCGCCGGCGCGCGCCGCTTCCACCGCCGCGTTCAGGGCCAGGATATTGGTCTGGAAGGCGATCCCGTCGATCATCGCGGTGATGTCGCCGATTTTCGCGGCCGACTGGCGGATCGTCGCCATGCGCTCGACCATCTGCTCGACCGCGCCCGCGCCTTCCCTTGCGACGCCGGAGGCCGCCAGCGCCAGTTCGCTGGCGTCGTGGGCATTCACGTGGTTCTGCTGCACGGCCTCGGTCAGCTCGACCATGGCCTGGACCGTGGCATGCAGGCTGCTGGCCTGGTGCTCGGTGCGCCGCGACAGGTCAAGGTTGCCGGCGGCGAGGTCGGCCGAGGCATCGTCGATCATGCGCGCGCTGTCGAGCACTTTCACGACGGTGGCGGAGACGCCGCCGGTCATGTGGTTGAGGGCGTCGAACAGGCGTCCGATCTCGTCGCCGCGCGCATGCCGGATGCTGGCACTGAGGTCGCCGCGGGCGACCCGCTCAGCCAGCCGCACGGCGTCCTGCAGGGGCGCGACGATGCTGCGCGTGAGCAGCCAGCCGGCCAGGCCGCCCAGCAGCAGCGCGGCGCCGCCCACGCCCAGCAGCAGGACGCGGCTGAACAGCGAGGCGGTTTCCGAGGCGGTGGCCAGCGCGTGGGCCTGGCGGGTCTGGTGCGCCAGCAGCGCCCCCAGCGCCTGGGTGTAGGCATCGAAGGTGGTGGCGAGGCTGGTGGAGGCGAGCTGTTCGACCTCGACGGTCTTGCCGAGGTCCTTGGCCTGGAAGACCTGCTGGCGCACCTTCATGTAGCCAGCCTTGGCGGTGGCCGCCTGCTGCTGCAGCTTGCGCTCGTCCGCGCTGGTGGCCAGCGCCGCGATGCGCGATTCGAGTTTACCGGCTTCCTGTTCTCCCTGGCCGAGCTGGGCCTGGAAATAGTCGCCGACTTCGAGGCTGTCGCTACGCGCGATGGCGACGGCGCGCATGCCGTTCAGGCGCGCCACGCCGAGCAGTTCGGAACTGAGCTGCTGGCCGGCCAGGCGGTTGTTGACGAGATCCCTGGTCAGGGCGTCGGCGGCCTGCATGCGCCACAGGGCGACGGCACAGATGACGGCGATGGCAGCGGACACGACGGCGAAAGCGCCGAGGATCTTGGTACCGGTCTGGAGCTTGGCAAGTCGCATGGGAGCAATGCTGGTTAAATTGCGGCCAAGTATAGAATTGCATTATGACAATCTGATGACGAAAAAAAAGCCCGCACGCGGCGGGCTTCCTGTCGCGGGGCGAACCCCGCGCGCTTTGTGACGGTCTCGTTACTCGATCTCGACCGTTTCGACCGGCTCCGGCGGCGGCGGGACGTCGCCTTCCGGGAACTCGAGGAAGACATCGTCCTTCTCGTTCAGGTCCACCGTCACGCGGCCGCCGTTGACCAGGCGGCCGAACAGCAGTTCGTCGGCCAGCGCCTTGCGGATCATGTCCTGGATCAGGCGCGACATCGGTCGGGCACCCATCTGCGGATCGAAGCCCTTCTTCGAGAGGAACTTGCGCAGCTTCTCGCTGAAGATGGCTTCCACCTTCTTCTCGTGCAGCTGCTCTTCCAGCTGCATCAGGAACTTGTCCACGACGCGCAGGATGATTTCCTCGTCGAGCGCGCGGAAGCTGATGATCGCATCCAGGCGGTTACGGAACTCCGGCGTGAACATGCGCTTGATGTCGGCCATCTCGTCGCCTGCCGCCTTCGAATCCACGAAGCCCACCGAGCGCTTGGTCAGGCTTTCGGCGCCCGCGTTCGTGGTCATGATGATGATCACGTTGCGGAAGTCCGCCTTGCGGCCGTTGTTGTCGGTCAGCGTGCCGTGGTCCATCACCTGCAGCAGGATGTTGAAGATGTCCGGATGGGCCTTCTCGATCTCGTCCAGCAGCAGCACCGCGTGCGGCTTCTTGGTGATGGCCTCGGTCAGCAGGCCGCCCTGGTCGAAGCCGACATAGCCCGGCGGCGCACCGATCAGGCGCGACACCGCATGGCGTTCCATGTACTCCGACATGTCGAAGCGCACCAGCTCGATGCCGAGGATGAAGGCCAGCTGCTTGGCCACCTCGGTCTTGCCGACGCCGGTCGGACCGGAGAACAGGAAGGAGCCGATCGGCTTGTCCTGCTTGCCCAGGCCTGCACGGGCCATCTTGATCGCGGCCGACAGCGCCTCGATCGCCGGGTCCTGCCCGAACACGACGTTGCGCAGGTCGCGGTCGATGGTCTGCAGCTTGCTGCGGTCGTCCTGGTTGACGGTCTGCGGTGGAATCCGCGCGATCTTCGCGATGATGTCCTCGATCTCGGTCTTGCCGATGGTCTTCTTCTGCTTCGACTTCGGCAGGATGCGCTGGGCCGCGCCGGCTTCGTCGATCACGTCGATCGCCTTGTCCGGCAGGTGCCGGTCATTGATGAAGCGCGCCGCCAGTTCGGCCGCGGTGGAGAGCGCCGACGACGAGTACTTCACGCCGTGGTGCTCTTCGAAACGCGACTTCAGGCCGCGCAGGATCTGCACGGTCTGCTCGACCGAAGGCTCGTTGACGTCGACCTTCTGGAAGCGGCGGCTGAGCGCATGGTCCTTCTCGAACACGCCGCGGAATTCCGTGAACGTGGTCGCGCCGATGCACTTCAGCTGGCCGTTCGCCAGAGCCGGCTTCAGCAGGTTCGAGGCGTCGAGCGTGCCGCCCGAAGCCGAACCGGCGCCGATGATCGTGTGGATCTCGTCGATGAACAGGATGCCGTTCGGCGTATCCTTCAGCTGCTTCAGCACCGCTTTCAGGCGCTGCTCGAAGTCGCCGCGGTACTTGGTGCCGGCCAGCAGCGCGCCCATGTCCAGCGAATACACGACGGCATTCTGCAGGATGTCGGGCACGTCTTCCTGGACGATGCGCCATGCCAGGCCTTCCGCGATCGCGGTCTTGCCGACGCCGGCCTCGCCCACCAGCAGCGGGTTGTTCTTGCGGCGGCGGCACAGGATCTGGATCACGCGGTCCACTTCCTCTTCGCGGCCGATCAGCGGATCGATGCGGCCGTCGGCGGCAGCCTTGTTCAAGTTCTGGGTGAACTGGTCCAGCGGGCTTTCCTTGGCCTGGCCTTCGACCTGGGCTTCTTCCACGCCTTCGGACGCCTTCTGGCTGTCGATCTGCTGGTCCTTGCGCACGCCGTGCGAGATGAAATTGACCACGTCGAGACGGGTCACGCCCTGCTGGTGCAGGTAGTAGACGGCATGCGAGTCCTTCTCGCCGAAGATCGCCACCAGCACATTCGCGCCGGTCACTTCCTTCTTGCCGTTCGAGGCGGATTGCACGTGCATGATCGCACGCTGGATCACGCGCTGGAAGCCAAGGGTCGGCTGGGTATCGACCTCGCCCGTGCCAGGCACGGTCGGGGTGTTGTCGCCGATGAAATTCGTCAAGGTCTTACGCAGGTCTTCGATGTTGACCGCGCATGCACGCAGGACTTCAGCGGCCGACGGGTTGTCGAGCAGCGCCAGCAGCAGGTGTTCGACCGTGATGAACTCGTGCCGAGCCTGCCGGGCTTCGACAAAGGCCATATGTAAAGAGACTTCTAATTCCTGCGCAATCATACTTCCTCCATCACGCACTGCAGGGGGTGACCTGCCTTACGCGCATGCGTTAATACAAACTCCACTTTGGTACACGCTATATCTTTGGAAAACACGCCGCACACCCCTTTACCATGGCGATGTACGGAAAGCATGATCTGCGTCGCCGTCTCGCGATCCTTGTTGAAGTACTCCTGGATGATGGCGACCACGAATTCCATCGGCGTGTAGTCGTCATTCAGCAGCGCCACCTGATACAGGGGGGGTGGCTTTACGGTCTGCCGCTCCAGCAGCTGTTCGGTTTCGTGCTTGGTTGCCATAAGAGTATTCTAAGATGCTTTCGCTGTTCGTGCGTACGTTAACAATCAGGGACAATCACGGGGCAATCATGGGCATCCCCTATGCAATCCCAGGTGCTTTCCATCTTACGCGTTTTCCCAACTGAGCGCAGATGGCGGTCCGATTGTAAAAATCAAGAGCTTGTTGCAAAGCAGTAGTGAACGTTTTTACAACACGCGCTCAAAAGCTCTTGACTTACAAGATTATTGCACCAACAATGCAAACATTGACATGTACTTATGTACTTGTTGATAAGAAGTGAGCAGGCTGAGGAGGGGGCAAGAAGCTTCTTGCTTTTATGGCTCGTGTGATTTGTTTTTATTTGAAAGTTTTTTATGGCAACTGGTACTGTTAAATGGTTCAATGATTCCAAGGGTTTTGGCTTCATCACTCCTGATGACGGCGGCGAGGATCTGTTCGCGCACTTCTCCGCAATCAATATGGCCGGTTTCAAGACCCTCAAAGAAGGTCAGAAAGTCCAATTCGAAGTCACGCAAGGCCCTAAAGGCAAGCAAGCTTCCAACATCCAGGGCGTGTAAACGTTCTCGGAAGCCAGAAAGCCCCGCTGCGGCGGGGCTTTTTTCTTGGGCGCAGTCTCTCAGCCGCTGCGTCCCCTCCCCTGGCGCACTCCCTCCGCCAGCGCCGCAAGCAATTCCTCAAGCCCGCCGATGCGCTGGCCACCGTAGATCAGCTGGCCGATCCGTTCGTGAAAAGG
Source organism: Massilia sp. 01N417 (assembly GCF_056399645.1). NCBI lineage: Bacteria > Pseudomonadati > Pseudomonadota > Betaproteobacteria > Burkholderiales > Oxalobacteraceae > Massilia > Massilia sp. 01N417. Next base: position 62,851 of record NZ_JBFTRS010000015.1, read on the forward strand.
GCATCGGCCATGCCGCGTCTCAGCCCATGTACTCGATCATGACCTCGCCGAAGCCCGAGCACGAGACCTGGGTCGCGCCCTCCATCAAGCGTGCGAAATCGTAGGTGACGCGCTTCGACATGATCGCCTTCTCCATCGAGCTGATGAGAAGATCCGCCGCCTCGGTCCAGCCGATGTGGCGCAGCATCATCTCGGCCGACAGGATCAGCGAGCCCGGGTTCACATAGTCCTTGCCCGCATACTTGGGCGCGGTGCCGTGGGTGGCTTCGAACATCGCCACCGAATCCGACATATTCGCACCCGGCGCGATGCCGATGCCGCCGACCTGGGCCGCCAATGCGTCCGAGATATAGTCGCCGTTCAGGTTCAGGGTCGCGATCACGCTGTACTCGGCCGGGCGCAGCAGGATCTGCTGCAGGAAGGCGTCGGCGATCGAGTCCTTGACGACGATGTCGCGGCCGGTCTTCGGATTCTTGAACTTGCACCACGGGCCGCCGTCGACCAGCTCGGCACCGAATTCGCGCTGGGCCAGCGCATAGCCCCAGTCGCGGAAGCCGCCCTCCGTGTACTTCATGATGTTGCCCTTGTGGACCAGGGTCACCGAAGGCTTGTCGTGGTCAATCGCATACTGGATCGCCTTGCGCACCAGGCGCTCGGTGCCTTCGCGCGAGACCGGCTTGACGCCGATGCCCGAGGTCTCCGGGAAGCGGATCTTCCTGACACCCATCTCGTTGACGAGGAAGTCGATGATCTTCTTCGCGCCCTCCGACTCGGCGGCCCACTCGATGCCGGCATAGATGTCTTCCGAATTTTCCCTGAAGATGACCATGTGGGTCTTCTGCGGCTCCTTCAGCGGCGAGGGGACGCCGGCGAAGTAGCGCACCGGACGCAGGCAGACGTAGAGGTCCAGCTCCTGGCGCAGCGCCACGTTCAGCGAGCGGATGCCGCCGCCGACCGGGGTCGTCAGCGGGCCCTTGATCGACACCACATATTCTTTCACCGCATCGAGGGTCTCCGGCGGCAGCCAGACGTCCGGGCCGTAGATCCGGGTCGACTTCTCGCCGGCGAAGATTTCCATCCAGCTGATCTTGCGCCGCCCACCGTAGGCCTTCGCCACCGCCGCATCGACCACCTTCAGCATCACCGGGGTGATGTCGACGCCCGTGCCGTCACCCTCGATATAGGGGATGACCGGCTGGTCCGGGACGTCCAGCGAAAAGTCGGGCTTGACGGCGATCTTCTGGCCTTCGGTAGGTACTTTAATATGTTCGTACATCGTGTTCTCCGTAGGGGCGCGCTGGGCTGCGATAATCACATTATTGATGACCCTTGCTATTTTGCTCTAAAAACCGATTACATGTCCCTCATCTTATTCAACAAGCCATTCCAGGTACTCTGCCAGTTCAGCGCCGAGCCGGGCCGCGCCTCGCTGGCCGACTACATCGATATCCCGAATATCTACCCGGCCGGCCGCCTCGACGCCGACAGCGAAGGCCTGATGCTGCTCACCGACGACGGCCGCCTGCAGCACCGCATCGCCCATCCGGACCAGAAAGAAGCCAAGACGTATATCGTGCAGGTGGAAGGCGCGGCCGACGCCGGACTGCTGGCGCGCCTGCAGGCGCCGCTCGACCTGGGCGACTTCGTGACCAAGCCCTGCCGCGCGGTGCAGATCGCCGAACCGGAATGGCTGTGGCCACGCAATCCGCCGATCCGCATGCGCCAGGACAAGCCGACCAGCTGGATCGCCATCACTTTGCAAGAAGGAAAGAATCGCCAGGTGCGGCGCATGACGGCCGCGGTCGGACTGCCGACTTTGCGCCTGGTGCGTACCAGCATCGGCCCGTTCTCGCTGGCCAGCCATCCGCTGATGCCGGGCGACTGGATGGAAGTGCCGGCGGAGGCGGTCGGTGCCGGAAAGGCGAAGACGCGCTGAGGGCTTGACTTGCCTCAAGGGCAAGACCCTCATCCCGCAAGGAATGCCTGCCGTTAACGAGCCAGATTCACGTCGTGGATCGATTTCTTAACGAAAAGGAACCCGAAATGTCCAAACTCATCGCTGGGCTGTTTGCTTCGCTGTTCGCCGTTTCCGTGTTCGCCGCCACCCCGGCAGCCGCGCCCGCAGCCGCACYGGCCGCGTCGCCGGCAGAGCCGGCCGCCGTCGCACCGAAAAAAGCCAAGAAGATGAAGAAAACCAGGAAAACCGCAGCCCCCGCGATGCCGTCCGAACCCGCCAAGTAAGCCCCAGCGCCGGACAAGCAAGGCAGGCCACGGCCTGCCTTTTTTCTTGAATTCGGGGTCATGAATTCGGGGTCAGAGCACTTTTTTTGGCAAGATCCTCACAGCATCCCTGCTGGGCGATAAGCCGCGCTGGAAGGCCGGGTCTGCCCTACCCGGCGCAGAAGCATGTGCCTGGGCAGTTGTCCGAAAAAGTGCTCTGACCCCGAATTTTGACCCCGAATTTTGGCGGGTTGGGCAAACGAAAAAACCCGCCGGACCGGAGTCGGGCGGGTCTTTCATCCTTCAGAACTGCGCGGCAAGCCGCGCGTGCCGTGCCGAATTAGGCCGACAGGGCCTTGATGGCGGCAGCCAGGCGGCTCTTGTGGCGAGCGGCCTTGTTCTTGTGGATGATTTTCTTGTCAGCGATGCTGTCGATAGTCGACACGGATTGCTGGAAGATGGTGGTCGCAGCGGCCTTGTCGCCAGCCTGGATGGCCTTCTTGACAGCCTTGATCGCGGTGCGCAGGGTCGAGCGCTGTGCCGAGTTGTGAGCGTTTTGCTTAACTGCTTGACGAGCGCGCTTGCGCGCCTGTGCGGTATTTGCCATGGAAATTCCTAATCGGTGTAAGTTGCGTCCGCAAACACCTCAAACGATTAGTGTCTGCCAACTGAATTCAATACAGCCCTCGATTATAGCGAAGGTTTCATCGCAGGGCAATTCCCAATTCATATTCCTGTCCGCTTTACCCCGCAAAAAGCGACGCCATGTAGCTTTCCCGAGGCTATTGCCCAGCTATAATCGCGGTCTATGAACCTACTCCGAACCCTGGCGGCCATCTCGAGCATGACGATGGTTTCCCGCATCACCGGCCTGCTACGCGACAGCCTGTTTGCCCGCGCCTTCGGCGCCTCGCCCTACACCGACGCCTTTTATATCGCGTTCCGCCTGCCCAACCTGCTGCGCCGCCTGTTCGGCGAAGGCGCCTTTTCGCAGGCTTTCGTGCCCATCCTGGCCGAATACAAGACCCAGAAGGGCGAAGCCGCCACCCGCAGCCTGGTCGACCACGTCGCCACCACCCTGGTCTGGGCGACGGTGCTGGTCAGCGTGATCGGCGTCATCGCTTCGCCGCTGATCCTGATGGCCATCGCCAGCGGCCTGGACGGCGACGGCTTCGACAAGGGGGTCGTCATGACCCGCCTGATGTTCCCCTACATCGCCTGCATGTCCTTCGTGGTGCTGTCCGGCGCCGTGCTGAATACCTGGCGCGAGTTCAAGATCCCGGCCTTCACGCCGGTGCTGTGGAACCTGTCCTCGATCATCTTCTCGCTGTTCCTGGTGAAGTACTTCGAGGTACCGATCTATTCGATGGCGGTGGCGGTGATGGTCGGCGGCGTGGCCCAGATCGCGATCCAGATCCCGGCCCTGAAGCGCATCGGCATGCTGCCGCGCCTGTCCTTCAACCCGCTCTCGGGCCTCAAGGACCCCGGCGTGCGCCGCATCCTCAAGAAGATGGGCCCGGCAGTGTTCGCCGTCTCCGCCGCCCAGATCAGCCTGCTCATCAACACCAACTATGCCTCGAACATGGGCGGCGGCGCGGTCTCCGTGCTGCAGTACGCCGACCGCCTGATGGAATTCCCGACCGGGATGCTGGGCGTGGCCCTCGGCACCATCCTGCTGCCCAGCCTGTCCAAAGCCAATTCGGACGGCGACGCCACCGAATACTCGGCCCTGCTCGACTGGGGCCTGCGCCTGACCCTGCTGCTGGCCCTGCCCGCCGCGGTCGGCCTGGCGGCCCTGTCGACGCCGCTGATCGCCGCCCTGTTCAACTACGGCGAATTCAACGCCGCCAACGTGGCCGCCGCCACCGCGCCGCTGATGGCCTATGCCGCCGGCCTGCTGGGCATCATCCTGGTCAAGATCCTGGCCCCGGCCTTCTATGCGCGCCAGGACATCCGCACCCCGGTGCGGATCGCCATCGGCGTGCTGATCGCGACCCAGGCGATGAACCTGGTCTTCGTGCCGCTGCTGGGCGTGGCCGGGCTGGCGCTGTCGATCGGCATGGGCGCCTGCATCAACGCGCTGTTCCTGTTCATCGGCCTGCGCCGGCGCCGCATCTACACGCCGCATGCCGGCTGGCTGATCTTCTTCCTGAAGGTGGTGGCCGCCGTCGTCGTGATGGGCCTGGCGGCCTGGTTCAGCCAGGCGCAGCTCGACTGGGCCGCGCTGCGCTCCCATCCCTTCCTGCGCATCGGCGCCCTGCTCCTGATCATCGGCCTCAGCGCCGCCGTCTACTTTGCCGTGCTGTTCGCGTTGGGCTTCCGTCCGCGCGACTTCATGCGCCGCGCGAAGTAAGCCGCTCCTTCGCGTCCTTCTCGTCCTTCTCGTCCTTCTCGTCCTTCTCGTCGTCGCCGGAGCCCGAGGCTTCCGACGGCGGCGGTTCGGCCGGCTCCGGCGGCGCCGCATTCTCCGCCGGCGGCGGTTTCACATTCTCCGGATGGCCGCGCACCGGGAACAGCGACGGCGGCTCGGACGGCGCGGCGCCGGGCGGCTGGCCGGCAGCGGGCTGGCCCGGCTGGCCGAACAATCCCGGCTGGCCCGGCTGCCCTGGAGGCTGCCCCGGCGGCTGACCCGGCTGCCCTTGCGCCACCCCCTGCCCGGTCGCCGCAAACTTCCAGTCCGAGATATGCTCGCGGCCCTCCAGGTTCTGGAAGCGCGCATCGAAGTTCGCCTGCTTCAGCGGCTTCGACTGCGACAGGCTGTACACCGCCACCACCCCGCTGCCCTTGCCGTCGATGCCGCCCCCCTTGTTCAGCCAGACGATGCCCCACTCGGCCTTGCCGCTGACCGGGTCGACGAAGATCTTGCGCAGATGGCGGCGGGTGCCGGGAAAGCGCGGATCCTTCAGCAGTTCTTCGAGCGAAGGCGGCTGCGGCGGCTGGCCGCGCGGGGTCGCCTCCGCATAGCTGGTCAGCGCGGCGCTGAAGGCGGCGCCGATCTCCAGCAACTCCTGCTCGGCGGCGGCGCGGCGCAACAGGGCGTCGGCCTTCAGGGTCGCGGCGCCCACCAGGCCGATGATCGTGACCAGCACGATCAGCCCGACATAGGTGAAGCCGGCCTCGCGGCCCAGCCGCATGGAAGGCCGGCGCGCTACCATTCGGAATACGGCTTGCCGTTATGGCCCTTGCCCTCGGCGCCGCTGCGGATGTCGTAGACGTTGCCGCGCGATAGATCCTCGGGCGGCACCACGATCCAGCTGGCATCGCTGTCCGCCACCGGATCGAAGGGCAGGCGCGGCAGGTATTTTTTATCGACCAGCTGCTCCAGCGATTCCGGATAGCGCCCGGTATCGGCATGGAACTGGTCGATCACCGCGCGCGTGGTCCTCAGGTTCTCGGCCAGGATGGTCTCCTTCGTCCTGTCGACGCTGGGAAAGAAGCGCGGCACGGCCAGGGTCAGCAGCAGGGCCACGATGCCCAGCACCACCAGCAGTTCGATCAGGGTGAACCCGCGGTTCGTCTTCATGCGCTCACCACCTGCCGTAGGGGATGCCGTTCAGGCCCGCCCGGCCGGACAGCGAATACACATCGAACACGTCGTCGCCCTCCTTCGGCTCTTTGGCCTCGCTGGCATAGCTGCGCTTGCCCCAGGTCTGGGCGTCGTCCAGCGCCGGGTCGGCGGCGAAGGGATCGCGCGGCAGGCGGCGCAGGAAGTAGATCTTCGCCTTCTTCGGACTGCGCTGGTCGACCACACCGTCGGCCAGCAGCTCGAGCTTCGGCGGATAGCCGGTCGCGCCCACGGCCTTGGCGATGCGGCCTTCGTCGCTGGCCTTCTTGTAGGCGTCGATGGCCTGGCGGATCTCGCGCAGGGCCAGGCGCAGGTCCTGCTCGTGGCGGCGCTGCACGGCCATGCTGGCGGCTGGCACCACCATGGTCCCGAGCAGGGCCAGGATGGCGAGCGTGACCAGCAGCTCGATCAGCGTGAAGCCGCGCGCGCGACGCATCATTGGCGGGACGGCACCGGCGTCACGTCCGGCTGGGGCAGCGGCACGGCCTGCACCTCGGGCGTCGGCGGCAGCGCGGTGGCGGGACTCGAGGGCGGCGCGGCCGGCGGCGGACCGCCCATGTTGACGCTGGTGGCCGGCACCATCGCCGCCGGCGCCGCGGCGACCGGCGCCGGCGCGGGCAGCTGCGGACGTCCCGGCAGCGTGGCAGGCAGGCGCGCCGCCTGGTCCGGACGGCGCCGGAAGCTGGCCTCGGTGCCGGCATTGAACTCGGCCGCGCCGGCGGCCGGACGCTGGATGTTGCGCACCAGGTGGGGCGTGATCGACAACACCACCTCGGTCTTGTCCCGGGTGTCCTGGCGGCTGCCGAACAGGCGGCCGACCAGCGGCAGGTCGCCCAGGCCCGGCAGGTGGGTGGCGCTGCTGCGTTCGTCGTTCTTGATCAGGCCCGCCAGCACCTGGTTCTCGCCATCCTTCAGCTGCAGCATGGTGGCGGCCGAGCGCGTGCCGATGCGGTAGGCGGTGGTGCCGGTCTTGGTCTGGATGGTGTCGACCAGGGTGCTGGCCTCGAGCGAGATGCGGATGCCGATCTCGTTGTTCAGGTAGATGGTCGGCTCGACGTTCAGGGTTAGGCCGACGTCCACGTAATTCACCGACTCCGAGGCAAAGCCGCCCACGCCCGAGGAGATGGTGGTGGTAATGGTCGGCAGCTTGTCGCCGATGACGACCTTGGCCTTTTCCTTGTTGCGCACGCGGATGCGCGGCGCGGCCAGGGTGTTGGCGTCGCCGTCGGTCTTCTTGGCGGCGATCGTGGCCGACACGCCGGTCACGCCGATATTGCCGGCATTGAGGCCGCGCACCTGGTCGATGGTGAGCGGGACGTCGTTCAGGTTCTTCAGCGGCGCGAAGGACAGCGCGGTCGGCCAGTCGACGCCGAGATCGAGCAGGCGGTTGCGCTGCACCTCGAGCACCTCGACGTCGAGCACGACCTCGGGCTCCGGCACGTCCTGCAGCTGGACCAGCTGGGTGGCCAGCCTAACCGCTTCCGGGCTGTCGCGCAGGATCACCAGGTTGAGCTTTTCGTCGACCACCACGTCGCGCGACTTGAGGATGGTCTTGAGCGTGTTGGCGATGCTCTTCGCCTCCGCATTCGCCAGGAAGAAGGTCTTGACCGTCATCTCCTGGTATTCCTTCTGCTTGGCCGCGATGTTCGGGTAGATCAGGATGGTGTTGCCGTCCATGACCTGGCGCTCGAGCTGGTTGGTCATCAACAGGTAGTAGACCGCCGATTCGACCGTGCTGTTCTTCAGGAAGATGGAAGCGCGCTGGTCGGTCTTGACGTCCTTGTCGAACAGGAAGTTGAGGCCCGAATGGCGGGCGATGACTTCGAAGATCTGCTTGATCGGGGCATCGCGGAATTCCAGGCTGATCGGCGTCTTGAAGGCCTGGGCCAGGGCCGCCTCGCCCGGCGCCGCCGCGGTCTTTTCGCCGACCTCGGCCAGCAGCAGGCGCGCCGGTTCGTGGCTGGGGCGCTCGCTCAGGATCGCGCCCAGCTTCTGGCGCGCGCTGTCGTAGTCCTTGCGTTCGAAGGCGGCGCGCGCATCCTCAAGCAGCACGGCGTGGCGGCGGTCGGCCTCGACCAGGCGCAGGCCGGCGCGGGCGCGGTCGTTGACCGGATCGATGGCCAGCACGCGCTGGTAATCCTGCAGGGCCAGCTGCACATTGCCGTCGGCGAGTTCGCGGTCGGCCTGGGTCAGCAGGCGGTTGGTGGCGTTGTCGCGCGCACGCAGCCAGGCCGTCTTGTAGGCCGCATTCGCAGGATCGGCGGCCACCGCTTCCTGGTATTTCAGCAGGCCGGCCTCGACCCTGTCCTGGGCCACCAGCGCATTGCCCTCGCGGTAGGCTGCCTGGCCGGCGCAACCGGCCAGCAGGACGGCGACTGCAAGGGGTACCGCCAAGTTACGGGACAGACGCAGCATCAGTCGAACACTCCAATATTGAGCTGCTGAACCTGGTTCAGCGGCAAATAGGTCAGGGTCAGCAAGGGCGGTGCGATGGCGTCGACGCGGTAAGTGCCGTCGATCAGGCTCTTGTCGCGCACGACATAGGTGCGGTCGCCGCGCGTCAGGTAGACCTCCCAGGCGCCGTTGGCCACCGCCTTGCCGATGAAGGTGAAGGGCAGCGGCGGCGCGCTCGGCGGCGGGGGCGGCGGTGCGGGCTGGGGCGGCGGCGGGGGCGGCGTCCAGTCCTGGCGCCCGAACACGCCATGTTCGCCCTGGCGGAATCCGGCCTCGCTGTCGCCGACCAGGGCTTCGCGCGGTATCAGCGCCAGGATGCGCGCTCCACCGGCCTCCGCCGCGGCCGGCGTGGCCGCAGTGGCGGCCCCTCCGGTGGACGCCGCGACCGCGGATGGCGCAAGCGATGCGGCACGCGGCCGCGGCGCCCGCGCCACCGCCTCGGCCACCTCGCTGCCGGGCGCCCTGTCGCCGAAGATGGCCAGCAGCGCGGCGCCCGCCAGGGCCGCGCCCAGCAGCAGGTGGCGCGGCTTCATCGCTCGCCTCCCGGAACGTCCTTCAGGTACAGGGTCAGGCGCAGGCGCGCCTCGACCACCGGGTCGCCGATGCTGTCGCGGCGGAAGCCGATGTCGTCCAGCGAGGCGAACGGGATCGCGCGCAGCGCGTCCAGCGCGAACTGCCAGATGGCGCCATAGCTTCCCTTCACCGGCAGGTTCACCTGGTAGGTGGTGAGGCGCGCATTGCGGTCGTAGGCGCTCTTGTACTCGCCCTGGCTGAGCGACAGGCCGTTCTTCGCCGCCAGCGCGAACAGGGTCTTCACCTGCTGCTCGGCGTAGCGGCGCGGGCCGAGCGCGGCGTAGAAGGCGTCCAGCGTGTCGGGCGGCGGCGCGGCCGGGAGTGCGGGGGCCGGCGCGGCCGCCGGTATCCTTGATGCCAGGCTCGCCGTGCGCGCCGCGGCCGCCTTCAGGGCATCGCGCTCCTCATCGGCCTGCACGACGGCGTGCAGGGTCCAGGCCAGCGCCGCGAGGCAGGCCAGCAGGCCCAGTGCGGCCGCCGCCAGCAGCGGATTGGCGCGCACGGCCAGCCGCAGGCGCAGCATGAGGTGGCCGAACGACGCGGAGGTCATTGCGCCGCCCTCCACTGGGCGTCGAGCTGGAAGCGGATCGGCCGGTTCGGATCCTGCTCGTTGATCTCGTGGCGCGCCAGGACCACGGTGCTGAACCATTCCTGCTTCTGCAACTGCTCGACGTAGGCGATCATGTCGTCGCTGCTCTTCGCCTCGGCCGTGATGCGCACGCTGTGCCTGCGCGCATCCGGCTCCAGCGCCAGCAGGGCGACGCTGGCCGGCGTGCCGGCCTGCACCGCGTCGTGCAGCGCGCGCCACGGCAGGTTCAGCTGCAGCACGGCGGCATTCACCGCGGCCGCCTGGGCGTCGGGCACGGGCGGCCGGGCCACGGCCGGCGGCGCCGTCCGCGCCTGCGCCTGCGCCTGGATGCGCGCCTGCGATTGCGCGCGCAGCAGCTCGATTTCCCACTGGCGCTTGCCGAGTCCCAGGTTGGCGGCAACCAGGCCGAATACGCAACAGGCCAGCACCCACAGCGCGAGCCAGCCCAGGCGCGGCGTGCGGAACACGCTGCGCACCAGGCCCGGCGGCGCGAAATCGATGCGGACCTTCTTCATGGCGCCCTCCCCGTCATGGCCAGGCGCGCGCTGTCCGGCCATAGCGGATCAAGCTCGTCCTCGAACAGGGTGCAGGCGAACTTCAGGCGTCCGGCGCTGCTGGCCCAGCCTTGCGGCGCCGGGCCGCAGACCTGCAGGCGTTCCGGGCGGCCCAGGCCCACGCGCAGCGCCTCGCGCGCGACGTGGCTCTCCAGCCAGTCGCGGTCGGCGCCGTCGGGAATCGGCGCGGTGCGCACCGCGGCCAGCTGCTTGCCGTCGAAGGCCGCCACGCTCAGCACGCCGCCGTGCACCAGGCCGAACCAGGCGCCGGGGCGCAGGCGCGAACGGAACTGGTTCAACGCGGCGACGAATTGCGGCGCCACCTCGACCAGGTGGAGGCGGTGGCCGGCCGCGGCTTGCCGCAGCTGCGCCAGCAAGGCCTGCGGCACGGCGGTGGCCAGGAAGGGCTGGCTGGCGTTCCAGTCGGCGCGGACCGTCCAGCCGGCCAGGCCGGCGCCGAACAGCGCCTGGTAGCGCAGCGCGGCGGCGGCTTCGAGGTCGGCCATCCGCGCCGCGCCGCCCGGGGGCGCCACCTGCCACAGGCGCACCAGTTCGTCGGACAGCACCACGCTCAAGCGCATGCCGGCCACGTCGTGCTCGTCCAGCAGCAGCGGCAGCGCCTCGGCGATGGCATCCAGGCCCGTGTACGCGCCATCCGCGGCCAGGCGCAGCTGGCCGAGCAGCAGCGCGCGCTCATGCTGCCATGCGCTGGTGCGCACCAGCGCCAGGCCGTCGGGCGCGATCCCGAGGCGCAGCGCATGCCCCAGCCAGGGTCTCAGCCATCTACGCATGCAGGGTCACCCGTTTGATCTCTTCGATGGTGGTGGCGCCGCGCCGGACCAGGTCGAGCGCCGCCATGCGCAGGCTGCGGGTGCCGTTGGCGGCGGCCGCGGCCTTGATGCGGCGGATCGGCTGCTTGTCGACGATCAGTTCGCGGATCTCGTCGTTCAGGGTCAGGATCTCGGCGATCGAGCGGCGGCCCTTGTAGCCGGTGCCGCGGCAGTCGCCGCAGCCCTTCCCGCGCATGAACAGGTAGTCGCCCACCTCGTCCGGGTGCAGGTGCGCCGAGGCCAGCTCGGCGTCGTCCGGCTCGTATTGCGTGGCGCAGTGCGGGCAGTTCATGCGGATCAGGCGCTGGGCCCAGATACCGTTCAGGGCCGAGACGAAGGCATAGGGGTCGATGCCCATGTGGGTGAAGCGGCCGAACACGTCGAACACATTGTTGGCGTGGACGGTCGTTAAAACCAGGTGCCCGGTCAGTGCCGACTGCACCGCGATCTCGGCGGTCTCGCGGTCGCGGATCTCGCCGACCATGATCTTGTCCGGGTCGTGGCGCAGGATCGAGCGCAGGCCCTTGGCGAAGGTCAGGCCCTTCTTCTCGTTGACCGGGATCTGCAGGATGCCGGGCAGCTGGTATTCGACCGGGTCCTCGATGGTGATGATCTTTTCGCGCCCGTTGTGGATCTCGGTGAGCGCCGCGTACAGGGTGGTGGTCTTGCCCGAGCCGGTCGGCCCGGTCACCAGCAGCATGCCGTAGGCTTCCTGGGCCAGCATGCGCAGCGTGACCAGCGAGGGCGCGTCGAAGCCCAGCGCCTCCAGGGTCAGCGCGCCGTAGGACTCGATCATGGCGCGCTTGTCGAGGATACGGATGACCGCGTCCTCGCCGTGGATGCTGGGCATGATGGAGACCCGCAGGTCGATCTCGCGCCCGCCGGACTCCACGCGGAAGCTGCCGTCCTGCGGGATGCGGCGCTCGGCGATGTCGAGTTCGGCCAGTACCTTCAGGCGCGAGATGATGTGCTCGGCCAGTTCGATGCCGCCCACCGAGGCCGCATGATCGAGCACGCCGTCGACGCGGTATTTCACGGCCAGCCCGCCGGCCGTGCTCTCCAGGTGGATGTCGGAGGCGCCCGCTTTCAGGGCGTCGTACAGGGTCGAGTTGACCAGCTTGACGGCCGGGCTGGCGCCTTCGGACACCGAGGCGAAGGACAGCACCGCGGCGGTCTTGCCGTCGCGTCGCGCATCTGCGCTGTCGCCGACCAGGGTATCGACCGCGCGCGCCGATTCCTCCTGCTTGCCCAGATAGGCCTGGATGTCGCCGGCCAGCGCCAGGCGCAGATGCAGCGGACGCGCCGCCGTGCAGCCGGCCTGCGCCGCCAGCCAGGTCTGCAGGTCGAGGTCGAAGGGATCGGCGAGCACGCCGGTCAGCTGACCCTCGCCGTCTTTCAGCAGGACGCAGTTGCGCGCCATCGCATGCGCCAGCGGCAGCAGGTCGAAGGCCGGCTGGCGGCCGAACATCTCGGCCGTCTCCATGACCGTCAGGCCGAAGGGTTCGGCCAGCCGGCGCACGATCTGGCGTGCTTCCAGCCCGGACAGGGCCTGCAGCTCCTCGACCAGCGAACGCTGCGACTGGCGGCTCTGGGCACGCGCCCGCGCCAGCAAGGCGGGATCGAACTGGGCGAGCATGTCGACGTTCGAATCAGTCACGACATGTCTCCGGCAAGGTCGAAGATCGGCATGTACAGCAGCACCACGATGGCGCCGACCACCAGGCCGATGGCGGCCATCAGCAGCGGCTCGAAGGTGCGCGTGAAGCGGTCGATCCAGCGCCCGATCTCGCCGTCGTAGAAGGCGGCCGAGCGGGTCAGCATCGGGCCCATGTCGCCGGTGCGCTCGCCCACCCGCAGCATGCGCAGCGAGATCGGCGTGGTGAGGCCGTTGGCTTCGAAGGCGTCGGACAGCGGACGCCCGGATTCGACCGCCGCCTTGGCCGCGCGCAGGCTGGCGCCGATGCCGGGCGAGACCATGCCCTGCACGGTCTCGATCGCGCTGACGATGGTGATGCCGCCCTCGTTGAGCATGCCCAGGGTCAGGTAGAGGCGCGACAGTTCGTAGACACGGGCGCGCTCGCCGATGCCGGGCAAGCTGGCCAGCAGGCGCGCGGCGCCGCCCTGGCGCAGCACGCGGCGGATGCCCAGGGCGGCCAGCAGGATGGCGGCGGCGAAGGACAGCAGCAGGCCGCCGGCGTGGCGGCCGGCGAACTGGCCCCAGTCCAGCATCAGGCGCGACATCCACGGCAGGTTGCGCCCGGCCCCTTGGTACACTTCGGCGAAGCGCGGCACCACATAGGTCATCAGGAAGACCGAGACGCCGCCGCCGACCATCAGCAGGATCGCCGGATAGATCGAGGCGCTGACGATTTTCGAGCGCACGGCGTCGATGCGCTGCTGGTATTCGATATAGCGTTCGAGGGCGCGCGGCAGGTCGCTGGTGCCCTCGGCGGCGCGCACGATGCCGACGTAGAGCGGCGGGAACAGGGCCGGCTGCTCGGCCAGCACGCCGGAGAAGCGTTTGCCCTCGCGCAGGCCGCCCAGCAGGCGTTCCAGTACCGCGCGGGTGGACGGACCGGCTTCCTTTTCGAGCAGGGCTTCGAGGCCCTCGACGATGCCCAGGCCCGCGGTCAGCAGGGCCAGCAGCTCCTCGCTGAACAGCACCAGCGACAGCTTGCCGCCGCGCCGGCGCAGCTGGAAGCCGGCCGCGCGCGCCGGTTCGACCGCGCTGACGTAGAGACCGCGCGCCTCGACCTGGCGGCGCGCGTCGGCTTCATCCGAGGCATCGACCACCACGCTGGCGATGGTCATGTCGGGCGCGAGGGTGCGGACCGCGAACTGCACGGCAGGCGCGCTTATTGCGAGCTGATGTCGGCGGCGTCGCCGGTGCCGCCCGGCTGGCCGTCCTTGCCGAGCGAGACGATCTCGTAGTCGCCCTTGGTGCCTGGCGCACGGTATTGGTAGGGGTGGCCCCAGGGATCGAGCGGCACCCCCTTCTTCAGGTAGGGACCGTTCCATTTGCCGGCGGCGGTGGGCGGCGCCGCCATCAGGGCGTTCAGGCCTTCCTCGGTGGTGGGGTAGCGGCCGACGTCGAGACGATAGGTGTCGAGCGACTTCTCGAAGGCTTCGATCTGGGCGCGTGCCACCGTGACTTCGGATTTGCCGAGCTGGGAGAAATACTTGGGGCCGACATAAGCGGCCAGCAGGCCGATGATGACGATCACCACCAGCAGCTCGAGCAGCGTGAAACCGGCGCTGCGGGCCTTGTCGACGCGAGCGTGTGCGCCCCGGTACAACTCTGAAACCATTCCCACTCCTTTGTGCTTTTGGAAAGCCTAGCCGTGCAAGGCTACCATGCTCCTAGACGCACAGACAATTTCTTTTTTACTATGCAACACATGTTGCGACAATCGAAGGAAAGCTGTCGATCCGTCACCAGCCTGTAACCGGAAAATGCCAGGAATAATGCCCCGCAAAGGGGAGCGCCGGGGAATCAGCGCGCCTGCAGGACCCCGCCGCCGCCCAGCTGGCAGGTGCCGGCACGGCAGACGGCGCCGGGATCCATCATGTACTGGCAGGTCGAGGCCCTGCCGTCCGCCGCATTGGCGGCGCGCCGTTCTTCCTTGTAGCGCTCGCCGAGGGCCTGCAACTCGGCCTGCTGCGTCTTGCCCGAGGACCAGGCCAGGTAGCTCTCCGGCCCGCCGCAGGGACGCGCCCCGAGCGCCAGCGTATGGCATTGCGCATCGGTGGAACAGTCCGGCGTGCCGACCAGGGCGCGGATGCGCGCCAGGGTAGCGCCCGCCTCTCCCGCGGCGGCCGGCGGGGCCTGGGTGCCGCGCGGCGCCTGCCGGGCGTCGGGGGTGGCTGCGCTGCAGGCGGTACAGGCGGCCAGCGCCAGTAATAAGGGGATCAGGGTTCGCATGGACCCATCATGCGCCCCGGCCCGTCGCAGCGTCAAGTGTACCGATGAGCCATCGGCATTCTTCATTCATCAGCAGCCGTTACATGCCGGCTGCTTACTTTATGCAAATATTATTCGGCAAAATACGCAGGCCGCCGTCTGTTCGCTTGTGTGTTATCTCCCACACAAAGTTATCTAGAATGATATATTCTGTAACAATTTCTGGGCAGTCCCGCAAGGCGCGCATCCGCGCATCCTCCAACGAAAAAAGGTGAAGCCATGATCAGGACCACACTTCGCGGCGGTGTACTCAAACGACTCTTCGGCACTGCCGTCCTTGCCATCGCCTCCGCCGGGGCGGCCCAGGCAGCCGTCATCACCTTCGAAGGCCAGAGCGGGCCGGCGCTCAACACGAGAAGCTTGGTGCAGGACGGCTACAAGGTCACCTTCCTCGATCCGGGTGGTGTGGCGCCGCCGAACACGGTCCTGATCGGCCGCTTCATCAACGGCAGCAACCCGGCCAGCTGCGGCGCCAACCTCTGCCCGACCAATGACACGACCACCTACTTCGACCTGCTGACCAGCGGCCTGATCGACATCACGCCGACCGTGTCGGGAGCGACCTTCAGCTTCAGCGGACTCGACGCCAGCTTCATCGCCGCCCTCGGCGAGCAGTACCCGGCCATCCCGGCGGCGCTGCAAGTGATCGGCCTGCGCGCCGACGGGACCACCGTCGACACCATCCAGTTCGACATCCCGGACACCATCGCCTTCCAGCATTTCGACGCGACCGATGCCGTCGGCGGCCTCGAGTTCTCGCAGCAGCAGTTCATCGAACTGGCCATCGTCGGCTTCCGCTGCAATGCGGAATTCCAGTGCGGTGGCCTGGGCGGCGATCCGGCCCAGATCGGCCTGGACAATATTGCCCTGTCCGACCTGCCCAGCAACGAGGTGCCGGAGCCGGCCAGCGCGGCCCTGCTGGCGCTGGGCCTGCTGGGCGTGGGCGCGGGCAACCGCCGCCGCAGCTGATCCCCTTGATGCACCGCCGGCGCGGCTCCCAGCGCGCGCCGGCTTCCCTCGCCTTCCTTCCGCCCTCTTCCACTGTGCCGGAGCGATAACACAGCTTGCCGCGCGTGTGAATTTGTTTATGCAGTTTTTCTAGCTGTCAGTACGCAAACGTCGCACCAGCACGACGTTACTTTGGCGCATTTAAAATTTCCCCAAGTCCACTTTCGGCATCGTCGCCCAACTTCGCTCATTTCCACACAAAAATCTTTCAAAACATCAATATTTGCACTAAATTAACGAAAAAAATATTGAGCCGCGGAAAATTTCCTGCCTACAATAGATCATCTGTTGAACACACCCTCTTCCGCACATGAAACTTCACGCTTTCCGCTCCGCTTCCGCCCTCGTCGTCGCCGCCATCCTCGCCGCCTGCGGTGGTGGCCAGGCCGACCAGCCGACCCAGACCGCCGCCGCCGTGCTGGTGTCCGGACAGTCGGGCACTGCCGCCCAGGTCGCAGCCGCCATGCCGGCGCCGGATTGCGCCGCCGACGGCTGCAAGAGCCCGCGCATCATCGACGCCAACGCCGAAGCCTACCGCTACGATGCGATGCGTCGCGCCGCCCTTGAACAGGCAGCCGGCAACACCAACAGCAGCATCTGATCCGGGTCCGCCGGAGGCTCAGGCTTCCAGCAGGCGTAGTTCGAGGCAGCGCGCCAGCGCGTGCGCGCGATTGCCGACCCCGAGCAGGCGGTAGATCCGCTGCAGGTGGTTCTTGACGGTCAGCGCGCTGATCCCGAGGATCTGCGCCATCTCTTCATTGCTTTTCCCCTCGCGCAGCCAGCCGACGATCTCCGTTTCGCGCGCGCTCAGCGGCCGCGGCGGCAGGCCGGCGGCATGCGCGTCCGGCGCCGGCAGGCGCAGCAGCGCCAGGTGCAGGTGGGCCAGCAGCAACTCCAGGAAATAGGCATGCCGCGGCCCCGGCCGCATCGGCAGGCCGAGCAGCACGAATACGCTCGCCCCGTCCGCCAGCGGCCCGGTGCCGTGCACCAGCACGCTGTCGAAGCCGGCTTCCCGCAATTCCCTTCCGAAACCGGCCAGCGCGCCGCGCCTGTCGTCCGCTTCATGCGCACCGAGGTCGGCCAGCGCCGGCAGCCTGCCGCCCTGCATGCAGTGGCGGGCGATGCGCAGGGCCAGGCCGTCGCGGCAGTCCCCCAGCAGGGCTTCGGCATGGGCCGGCAGCACGGTCGCGTGCAGGCATTCCAGCCGGCGCAGCCCACCCGAAGGCGCGAACTGCAGCGCCACCATCACCTGGTGCGGCAGCAGCGCCTGCAACTGCCCCTGGGTCCAGAGAAAGAACTGGCGCATGCTGGCCACCCGCAGGCCGGATTCGACCGCGCGCAACAGGTATTCCTGCTCCTGCCGGCTGAGGATGACGACCGCGTCCACGCGCGAACTCAGGCGACCTTGGACCAGTCGACGCGCGCGTTCCAGGCCACGAAGCGGTAGCCGGTGCCGCGTACGGTTTCGATGTGCTCCTGGTGGCCGCTGGGCTGCAGGGCATTGCGCAGGCGGCCGACGTGGGTATCGACGGTGCGCTCGTCGAGCACGGCATGGCGGCCCCAGACCTTGTCGAGCAGCTGGGAACGGGTGTGCACGCGCTCCGGATGGTGCATCAGGAAGTTCAGCAGGCGGAATTCGACCGGTCCCAGGGCCAGCTGGCGTGAACCGGCGATCACGCGCTGGGTACCGGGATCGAGGCGCAGGCCGGCCATCTGCACGGTCTCGCTCGACACGTGCGGGATGCGCCGCCGCAGCACCGCCCCCATGCGCGCCAATAGCTCGCGCGGATTGAAGGGTTTGCTCAGGTAGTCGTCGGCGCCCGATTCCAGCGCCAGGATCTTGTCGTGCTCGCCGGTCCGGCCGGACACCATGATGATCGGCAGTTCGCGGGTGCGCGCCTGGGCGCGCAGGCGGCGGATCAGCGCCTCGCCGGATTGTCCGGGCAGGTCCCACTCGAGCAGCAGCATCTCGGGCAGGCTGTCGTCCATCATCACCAGGGCCGACTCGGCGTCGAGGCAGCTGGCGGCATGGTGGCCGGCGCTGCTCAGGTTCAGCTCGAGCAGCCGGCGGATGGCGGGATCGGGGTCGACCACGAGAATGTGTGCTGCCATGGCTCGGTCTACATTGCTGGGTCTGCGGGAACAGGAATGATTTTAATATGCACCAAGCAAGATGGACTGAACAATATGATTTGCCTTGGGGATTGATATCTTTCCCGAATAAATGAACAAAGTGCGCAAAGCCTAGGGGGAAGCGGGCTTCAGCCATCCGGGACAGGCCGGCGCCGACGCCGCAAAAGTGGCGAAAAGGATACATACAAGACACAAAAAACCCGCCTGCCCTCGCGGACAGGCGGGTGAGTGCAGCCGCTGCCCGGATCAGGCGCGGCGGCGGCGCATCAGGCCCAGCAGGCCGAGGCCGGTCATCACCAGGGCCCAGTCGGCCGGTTCGGGCACGTCGGTGTTGCCGCCGCCGGCGCCTTCGGTAATCAGCACGATGTCGCTGCCCTGGATCTGCGGCGCGGCGCCGGCGAACAGGTCGATCTGCAGCAGGGATCCGGTGAGGTAGTCGGTCTGGTCCTGGTTCACGAAGGCGAGGCTGAAGCGGCTGCCGTCATTGCCCTCGTCGCCGAGATCGAGGGTCAGGTCGAAGCCGAGCAGGCCGCCGAAGGTGACGGCTTGCCACAGCGCGCCGTCCGGCGCCCGCAAGGTGAAGCCGTTGGCCGCCGCGGACGCGTCGCCGAACAGCGTGGTGCCGCTGCCGACGCCGGTAAGCTTGCTGATGAAGGCCGAGGTCGGCACCCCGGTACCCGGGCCCGCCAGCGACAGTTCCAGGTAGCCGCTGCCGTCGGCGGAGAAGGACTTGGTGCTCAGGTCCACGTGGTAGGTGATCGGGGTGGCCAGGGCGGCCCCGCAGGCCATGGTCAGTGCCAGCAGCGAGCTGGTCAGGAGCGATTTCAGCGTTGTCATATTGTTGGATCCTTGATTCGGTGTGTTAGAACGAG
Organism: Massilia sp. 01N417; assembly: GCF_056399645.1. Lineage (NCBI taxonomy): Bacteria > Pseudomonadati > Pseudomonadota > Betaproteobacteria > Burkholderiales > Oxalobacteraceae > Massilia > Massilia sp. 01N417. The sequence continues at coordinate 81,610 of NZ_JBFTRS010000015.1, forward strand.
CCGCTGTACAGCTTCGGCGTGTACGAGATGGTGACCTTGTTCGGGTTGCTGAAGCTCACGCTGACGGTGACCGAGGCCCCCGCGGCGATCGACGCATCGGGCAAGGTCACATACGGCGCGCCATCCCTGGTGCCGCTCTTGTTGTCGAGCGTGACGCCGGCCGGCAGGCCTTGCAGCAGGAACTGCAGGGGACCGTTCAGTGCCGCACCGCTGACATTGGTGAAGGTGACCGTGCCGCTGTACTTGCTGGTGATGCGGTTGACGGTGTAGCCCGACTGCACCGCCTTCACGCTGGCGCTGACGTCGGCCAGTACCGGCGCCAGGTTCAGGCTGACGATCACCGGATCGTGGTCGGAGGCGCGGAAGGCGTTGTTCACGTAGGGGTCGTTGCCGGCCTTGCCTTCCAGGTTGTAGTCGATCGCATCCGGTTCGTCCGCGTTGTTATGCCATTCGGTCACGCCGGCCACCTGCTTGTCCAGCGAGGTGCTGGCCAGCGCGTGGTCGAGGTAGCCGCTCTGGGCGTCGAACACATAGGAATACGGCATGCCGTTCGGACGCACGAAGCGCTCCAGCTCGCTGACCATCCCCTGGCCGTTCAGGTAGACGATCGGGTCTTCCTGGCCGTAGGAGTTGAAGTCGCCCACCGCCAGCACGTCCGGGTCGCCCGACGTTGCCACCACCTGGTTGATGAAGCTGACCAGTTGCTGTGCCTGCTTGAGGCGGGTGGCGTTCCAGCAGCCCTGGCCGTCGCCGCTGTCGCTGTCGCCGGTGCCGGCGCCGCTGCAGCTGCCCTTCGACTTCAGGTGGTTGACGATCAGCGAGAACTTGGCGCCGTTGGCGACCGACTTGAAGGTCTGGGCCATCGGCGGACGGTTGTTGATCGAGGCGTTATCCGACATCGAGGCGCCCACCAGGCTCACCACGGCCGGCTTGTAGATCATCGCCACGCGGATCGCGTCGGTGCCGGTTGCCGGCGGTTGCGGCACGACGGCGTAGACCGGGTAGCCGACCGCCTGGTTGAGCTGGCCGACCAGGTAGTTGACCGCATAGTCGCCGTTGTTCTGGATTTCCATCAGGCCGACCACATCGGCATCCATGCCCTTCAGTTCGTTGACGATCTTGTCGCGCTGGCGCACGAACTCGGCCAGGCTGTCGGCGCCGCGGCAATTGCTCTTGCTGGTCGAACTGCCGATCTTGCAGCCCTGGCCGGTGCGGCCTTCGACATCGGTGCCGTCGGTGAAGGTGGTGAAGAAGTTCAGCACGTTGGCGCTGGCCACCTTGACGTTGCCCGGGGCGACTTCCGGCTTGTCCAGGCGCGCATTGGTGCGGCTGATCTGCGGGGTCTCGGTCGGCTGGATCTTGAACGCGGCGCCGCCGCCGCCGATCGCGCCGAAGTCGAGCACGCCGGTGAGGTCGTTCACGGTGTCGCCGCTGCGCACGGTCTTGTCGTCGGCCAGGTAGGGAATCTGGGGCGGGGTCGTGAAGATGCCGTCGTCGAGGACCACGATGTTCTGGGCATTTTCCCTGGCCAGTGCGATCGCTTCCGGCGTGCCGGGGCGATAGCGGTTGGTGGGGGTCTCGCGGCGGCCGTTCGACAGCACCAGTTCGCCGCGGTCGGACAGGTAGCTGTTGCCGTTCACGGCCAGCGGGCCGACGAAGCGCACCAGCATGCCTTCGTAGTTGGCCAGGTCGGCGTTCGGCAGCTGGATATTGGTCGGGGCGATGGTGTAGCCGCTGCCGGTGACGGTGACCGCGGTGACGCTGGTGAGTTCGGTGTAGGAACGGGTCGCGCCGCTCGGCTTGTATTCGGTCACGGTGCCGGTCACGCGCACCATGTCGCCGACGTTGCCGGCGGTGGTGGCGCCGAACACGTAGATGGCGTCCGAGGTGGTCGGGTCGCCGTCGCCGTTCGGGTCCTGGATGAAGAAGCCGCCGCCGCTGAGCTTCTTGGTGATCACGCCGCTGGTGGTCTGGACGGTATTCGCGTACTTGCTGGTGGCGCCGCTGCCCTGGATCTGCGGGATCGTCAGCTGGCCGGCGACCGAGACGTTGACGGTGCAGCTATTGCTCTGGCTGGCGTTGTTGCTGAAGCTCACCACCACCGGATAGAGGCCGGCCGGTACGTTGGATGCGACCGACAGCTTGACCGAAGCGCTGCCACCGACGGCAGTGGCCGGTGCGAACTCGGTGAGGCTGATGCCGCTCACGGCGCCGCTGGCGATGACGGCGGCGTTGACGATGCTGTCGCTGTCCGATGCGCTCAGGGCGCCGGAGAAAGCGGTGCCGAGGCCGCCGCTGAGGCTGGCCGGGCAGTTGAGGACGATCGGCGCGGCCGGCGGGGTGCCGCCGCCGCTGCACGCGTGCAACGCAGTGCTCGTTCTGCGCGGGCCGACCACCGCACCGGCGCTGAAGTCGGCGCCGTTGTCGTCGGTGTCGGTACAGCCGGCGCCGGCACGCTGGATCGAATTCACGGTGGAGGGTGCCGGCGCAACGCTGGTTTCGAAGCGGTTGGCGGTGCCGAAGCCGACCAGGTCGATCACATCCGCGCCGCCGTCGGCCGTCGTCATCGCGGTGGCGATCCTGGACAGGGCGACCTTGCCGGTGGTTCCCGACAGGTTCAGGCTGCCGGTTTGGTCGACGCTACCGATATCCGTGCCGGTGGCGCCACTCGCGCCGCCGACCAGGAAATACTGGCCCGGCTGCAGAACGTAGGACGGCAGCGCGGTGGCCTGCCAGGTGGTGCCGGTCGCCGACTGGTACTGCACGCTCATGCCCGCGAGGCTGACCGGTTCCGAGCTGCGGTTGAACAACTCGATGAAGTCCCTGTTCCAGGCGGCGCCGGCATTGCCGCCCGCGCCGTAAATCTGGCTGACGACGACGGGGCCGGCGGCAAACGCCGGCGCGGCGAAGCCCGCCAGCAGGGCTGCGAGCACGGTCAGGCGGCCCGGAGAATGGATCGATACGCGATGAGTCATGTGGTTTCCCAAAAGTGAAGTCTCAGGTTGTCAGTGAAACACTTAACAATTCCATATTAAATGCGCAAATTGACAACATCATGACCACGGATTAGTCCATACGGACCAATCCGGTTTACCACCCGGGAAACGGGACCGGGACGGCCGTCAGCGCGGCCGTTTGCGGTAGGGCGCCGCCAGCGGCTCGCCGATGAACAGGCCCTGGGTCGGCCAGGCGACGCTCTTCCAGTAGGCTTCGATCGCGCTGTTGCCCTGCACGTAATGCTTGAGCAGCACGGTCGGGTTGGGGAATTTCTGCCAGTAGTTGCAGGGTTCGCTGACCGAGCCGTAGCTGGCGGTGGCGCCCGCCTCCAGCCAGCGCAGGCTGCTCATCTGCCCTTCTCCCAGCAGGTCGCCGCCGAGCGAGGTCAGGTGGTCGGCCAGGGCGCCGGGCAGGAAATGCAGGGTGTCCAGCTTGTCCACCTGGGCCATGCCGGTCTCGTAGATCATCACGTCCTTCGCGCCTTCCAGCACGTCGCCCTGGACGGTCCTGGTGCTGAGTTTCCTGGACTCGATGCGGCCCGGCGGCGGGAAGAAACCGGCGCGCGAATTGCGCGCCTTTTCCGAGGTGACCAGGTAATAGGCGGTGGCCGGCACGATGCGGAAACCGGCCGAGGCGCCGCGGTCGATCAGGGACTTGGCCTCCGATACCGATTCGGTCGGCAACAGCATCGACAGGCGCAACTTGAGGTCGGTATAGGGCCGTGTGGAACTGGAGTTGAAGTATGGGCTGGAGCGGCCGCTGGCACAGGTCTTGGCGCACTGCGAGGGATCGAAGCCCAGCGTGTAGGCGCCGGTGATCGAATTGCACTCGACCTTGTAGGGCGCGGTCCAGACCATCAGCACCGCCTGGATGTCCGGACCGAGGTGACCGTCGATCTCGTCCCTGAGTTCCTGGAAGCGCTCGAAGCTGATCTCGTGCGGCTTGTCCGGAATGCTGACGTGGACCACGTTGGCTTCCGGGATGCCGCGCCGCTTGCGGTAGTACTCGCCGATCTTGACGCTGTTGGGCTCGGCATCGTTGATGACGACGGCCAGTTGCGCTGGCTGCAGACTGGGAGCACTGGTGAACTGGGCATGGGCGCCGGCGCTGACCGCCAGCATCAGGAAGGGAGGAAAACGTCGGATCGATCTCATCCCTTCATCATGCCACAACTTGTAACGCGGACAATTTACGCCGAGCTCAGTTTGCGCTTGCGCTGGCGCCAGTGTCCGACCGCGCCGAGCATGCCGACCCCGGCCAGCAGCATCGCGCCGGCGGCTGGCTCCGGCACGGGGGCGATGGCGAAGATTTCCATCGCATTCACGGTAACGGCCTGGCCGCCCAGGCTGCCGTCGATGATGCTCATGCCCTCGTTCGTCGGATTGCCATAGCTCAGCTGCCAGGACAGGGCCTTGGTGAGGCCGTCATTGACCAGCAGGTCGGGTCCGGCACCGAACACCGGGCCGAACAGGATGTCGTTGAAGGTCTGGCGCAGGCCCTGGCTGGGCAACTGGTAGCTGGTCGGCACCTGGCGGTAGACTGCCGGCGTGGTGAAGTTGAACAGGAAGGCGGTGCGCTGGAAGTCGCGCTCGGTCTCGTGCCAGCCGTCGGTGGACGACCAGCTCTGCGGATTGTAGCCGCCCACCAGGAAGCTCTGCCCGCTGCTGTTGGTCACGTCGAGCAGGGTAAAGGTGGCGCCCTTGCCGTCGGCGGCCTGGTGGAAGGTGGCCGAGGTATCGCCTGGGCGCAAGGTATAGACGTTGTTGAGGTTGAACTCGCCCTTGCCGAGCCAGCGCTCGAGCTGGGCCTGGCGGCCGTCGTCCAGCAGGCTGGAGCCGCCGATGATATCGCCCGCACGCGCAAGGCCGCCGGCCAGCGCCAGCACCATGCCGCCCGCCGCAATGATCGTCTTCATCGGAGTCCCCCATCGGTTCGCATCGACGCATTGTATGCCTGACGGGTGACGACCTACGCACTGTAGACCTGCGGAAAAGAGAACGCCGCCGGCGCTGGAGCGCGGGCGGCGTGTCGCGAAGCCGGTTCGAACGGACGGCTCAGGCGCGTTGCTCAGGCGCGTTGATAGACGTCCTCGAAACGCACGATGTCGTCTTCGCCGAGGTAGCTGCCCGACTGCACTTCGATCAGGTGCAGCGGCAGCTTGCCCGGATTTTCCAGGCGGTGGGTCATGCCGATCGGAATATAGGTCGACTCGTTCTCGGCCAGCAGCTTGACGCTGTCGCCGCAGGTGACGCGCGCGGTGCCCGACACCACGACCCAGTGCTCGGCGCGGTGGTGGTGCATCTGCAGCGACAGCTTCTCGCCCGGCTTGACGCAAATGCGCTTGACCTGGAAGCGCTCGCCAGCGTCGATGCCTTCGTAGAAGCCCCAGGGGCGGTAGACCCGGGTGTGGTGCAGGTGCTCGGTGCGCTCCTGGACCTTCAGGTGGTCGACGATGTTCTTGACGCGCTGGACCTGGTCCTTGTGCGCCACCAGCACCGCGTCCGAAGTCTCCACCACCACCAGGTCCTTGACGCCGACCACGGCCACGATGCGGCTCTCGGCGCGCACCAGCGAATTGCTGACGCCGTCCAGGTAGACGTCGCCGCGCTGCACGTTGCCGTGGGCATCGGCCTGCTGCACGTCGGCCAGGGCCGACCAGGAACCGACGTCGCTCCAGCCGATGTCGGCGGCGACGACCACGCCGTCACGGGTATGTTCCATGACCGCATAGTCGATCGAATCCGACGGGCAGGCCGTGAACGCGGCTTCGTCCAGGCGGCAAAAGTCGAGGTCGCGGTAGGCGCTGCTCATGGCCTGCTCCGCCGCCCTGGCGATCTCGGGCGCGTGCTGCTCGATCTCGGCCAGGAAGCGGTCGGCGCGGAACATGAACATGCCGCTGTTCCAGTAGAAGCCGCCGTCGGCCACGAAGGCTTCGGCGGTGTTGCGGTCGGGCTTCTCGACGAAGCGCTCGATCTTGTAGCAATCGTCGCAGCCCGGCAGCGGCTCGCCGCGGCGGATGTAGCCGTAGCCGGTTTCCGGCACGCTCGGCACGATGCCGAAGGTGGCCAGCGAACCGTCCTGCACCATATGGTACGCACGCTCGACCGCCAGGCGGAAGGCTTCGTTCTTCTCGATCACGTGGTCGGCCGGCAGCACCAGCATGATGGCGTCGGGATCCTCGGCCAGCAGGTGCCGCGCGGCCGCGGTCACGGCCGGGGCCGTGTTGCGGCCGACCGGCTCGAGCAGGATGCCGCTCGGGGTGATGCCCACCTCGCGCAGCTGCTCGGCGACCAGGAAACGGTGTTCGTTGCCGCAGACGACCAGCGGCGCCATCAACCCCGGCCAGCCGCGGACCCGCAAAGCGGTCTCCTGCAGCATGGTCTTGTCAGTGACCAGCGGCAAGAGCTGCTTGGGCATCAGGGCGCGCGAGAGCGGCCACAGGCGGGTGCCGGCGCCGCCGGAGAGGATGACTGGATAAATTTTCATGCGCTAAGTTTCTCTAATGTGGAATCTGTCTCGTCCGCACCTTCTTTGCGGCGGCTGCGGCGACGGTCGCGGGCGTTCAGCCACTCGTCGGAGCTGTATTCGGACGAGTGCTTCATCTCGCCGGCGCGGTCGATGCTGTAGTCCTTGAAGACTATCATTTCGTGCAATGTCACATCGTTAAGTACGCGAGTATATTCGAAAAGCACGCTACGGACGACTTCGGCACCTTCGCAGATGTGGCTGCCATGACCGATCCAGGTCGGGCCGATGATGGTGGCGCCGGCCTCGATCTTCACACCCGAGCCGATATACACCGGGCCCTTGATGGTGGTGCCGTTCCAGTCGATGCTGGTGTTCAGGCCCACCCACAGGCCGGGCTCGATCTCGATGCCGGGCACGTCCATGTGGTTGACTTCGCCGGTCAGCACGTTCTGCAGCACTTCCCAGTAGTCCGACACGCTGCCGATGTCCAGCCAGTTGAAGGGACGGCCCTGGGCGTAGAAGGGCATGCCCTTCTCGGCCAGCAGCGGGAACAGCTGGGAACCGATGTCGAATTCCACGCCCGAGGGGATCAGGTCGATCACTTCGGGTTCGAAGATATAGATGCCGGTGCTGATGAAATTCGACAGCGCCTCTTCCTGCTTCGGCTTTTCCTGGAACTGGGTGATGCGGCCGTTCTGGTCGGTGACCACCACGCCATAGCTCGACACCTTGTCCCAAGGCACTTCCTTGGTGATCACGGTGGCCATCGCGCCCTTGCGGCGGTGCTCCAGCAGGGCCGCCTTCAGGTCGAGGTCGATCAGGGCGTCGCCGCACAGGACGATGGTGGTGTCGTCGAAGAAGCCGCCGAATTCCTGGATCTTCTTCATGCCGCCGGCCGAGCCGATCGGCACCGCCACCACTTCGCCGTCTTCCTTGGTATAGCCTTCGAAGGAGTAGCCGATCTGGACGCCGAACTGCTCGCCCTCGCCGAAGTATTCCTCGATCTTTTCGTGCAGGTGGCTGACGTTGACCATGATCTCGGACACGCCGTGCTTGCGCAGGTGTTCGATCAGGTAGGCCATCACGGGCTTGCCCAGCACGGGGATCATCGGTTTCGGCAGGTCATAGGTCAGCGGACGTACGCGGGTGCCTTTGCCTGCTGCAAGAATCATCGCTTTCATGGTTCGGTCCTCATGCTCATTTTGGTGTCGTCTGGTAGCGCCAGGAGTCGGCGCACATTTGTGCGATGTCACGCGTCGCCGTCCAACCGAGTTCCTCGCGTGCGCGGGTCGGGTCGGCGTAGCACTTCGCAATGTCGCCGGGGCGACGGTCCACGATTTGATACGGAATCGGCTTGCCGCAGGCCTTTTCGAAGGCATGCACCATTTCCAGCACGCTGTTGCCGTTGCCGGTGCCGAGGTTRTAMGTATGCAGTCCRGCTCCCTGGGCCAGCTTGTCGAGGGTCTTGACGTGGCCGATCGCCAGGTCGACCACGTGGATGTAGTCGCGCATGCCGGTCCCGTCCGGGGTCGGGTAGTCGCCGCCGTACACGGACAGCTTCTCGCGCTGGCCGTTGGCGACCTGGGCGATATAGGGCACCAGGTTGTTGGGGATGCCGTTCGGCTCCTCGCCGATCAGCCCGCTTTCGTGGGCGCCGACCGGGTTGAAATAGCGCAGCAGCGCGACGTGCCAGTCCGGCTCGGCCTTGAACAGGTCGCGCAGGATGTCTTCGATCATCAGCTTGCTGCGGCCGTAGGGGTTGGTGGCCGAGAGCGGGAAGTCTTCGCGGATCGGCACCGAGGCCGGGTCGCCGTACACCGTGGCCGACGACGAGAACACCAGGGTCTTGCAGCCGAACTTGGCCATGGTCTCGAACAGCACCACGCTGCCGGAGACGTTGTTGTCGTAGTAGCGCAGCGGCTGCGCCACCGATTCGCCGACCGCCTTCAGGCCGGCAAAGTGGATCACGGCGTCGACCTTGTGCGCGCCGAACGCGGCTTCCATCGCCGCRCGGTCGCGGATGTCGGCCTCGACGAATTCGAAAGCCTTCCCCGTGATGCGAGTCACCCGTTCCTGCACGGAACGGTTGGCGTTGGACAGGTTGTCGACCACCACCACCTCGTGGCCTGCGTTCTGCAGTTCAACCACGGTGTGCGAACCGATATAACCCATGCCGCCGGTAACCAGAATCTTCATTGATATGTGCTTTCGTAAAAGTTATGCCTGTCGCCATGCCTTGAGCTGGCGCCTTCGTTTTATTCGTGCAGCGGCTTCTGCGGCCGCCGTGATCCCTGTTTTGCTTATGCCTTGCGGCGGCCGCTCAGGGCCTCTTTGATGAAGAGGCCGAGAAAGGCCATGTCCTCGATGAAGTAGCGGCGGAACATACGCCGCGGCTCCTGCAGGAAGCGGTAGAACCATTCCAGTCCCGACTTCTGCATCCACACCGGCGCACGCTTGACGTGGCCGATCGCCACGTCGAAAGTGCCGCCCACGCCCATCGCGAACGGAATCTTCATCTCGGCCTGGTAGCGGCCGAGGAACTGCTCTTTTTTCGGCGAACTGATCGCCACGAACAGCAAATCCGGGCGCGCCTCGCGGATCTGTTCCACGACCTGCGCTTCTTCCGCCTCGCCCTTCCAGTAGCCGTTGCGGTAGCCGGCCAGCACCAGCTTCGGATACTTGCGCTGGTAAGTGGCGGCCACCTTGCCGACCACTTCTTCCTTCGCGCCCAGCAGGAATACGCGCCAGCCCTTCTCTCCCGCGCGGCGCATCAGCGCCTCGAACAGGTCGACGCCGGCGACTCTTTCCTTGAGCGGCTTGCCGAGCAGGCGCGACGCCCACACGACCGGCATGCCGTCCACATTGATGAGCGCGCAATCGTTGATGATCTGCCTGAGCTCGGGATCGCGGCTGGCCTTGACCAGCTTGTCCACGTTCACCACCACATGCTGATGGGGCCGTCCTGTATGGATGAAACCCTCGATGGTCTGCAATGTTTCCTCCATCGACAGGTTGTCGATGGAGCACCCCATCAGTGTGATGCGTTCGCTCATATGATCATCCTCTTCTGCTCATTTGCGTTCCTGCTCGGAGTTCTTGCTGAGCTCTTTAGCCAGGACCTCGACGATACGTTCCGCCGCCTTGCCGTCCCACAGGTGCGGCCGGCGGCCCTGCTTGCCTTCGCCGCGCAGGATCTTGCGCGCTTCCAGCAGGATGGCGGCCGGATCGGTGCCGGCCAGCACGTTCGAACCCTCGTCGACGGTGACGGGGCGCTCGGTGTTCTCGCGGATGGTCACGCAGGGCACGCCCAGCGCAGTGGTTTCTTCCTGCAGGCCGCCGCTGTCGGTCAGCACGACGGCCGCGTCCTTCCACATGTTGAGGAAAGCCATATAGGCCTGCGGACCGGCCAGCGTGATGTTCGGCCCCAGGTCGATGCCGAACTTGTCGATGTTGGCGCGGGTGCGCGGGTGCACCGGGAAGACCAGCGGCAGCTCGTTCGAGATTTCCTTCAGGGCGCCGGCGATGCGGGTGAAGGTTTCCTTGTCGTCGACGTTGCTGGGGCGGTGCATGGTGATCACGCCGTAGCGCTCGCCCGCATCCTTGCGAGCCTGCTTGAAAGCGCTGGTCTCGAAAGCCGAGGTGTCGGCCTGGGCCAGCTTGTCCGCCTGGTACAGCACGTTGTCGACCATCACATGGCCGACGTAGTGGACGGCGGAATCCGGCTTGCCTTCGCGGCGCAGGTGTTCCAGCGCGGCCGGTTCGGTGACGAAGAACCAGTCCGAAATACTGTCGGTGACCAGGCGGTTGATTTCTTCCGGCATGGCCATGTCGCCCGAGCGCAGGCCGGCCTCGACGTGGGCCACCGGAATGTTCAGTTTCTTGGCGACGATCGAGCAGGCCAGGGTGGAATTCACGTCGCCCACCACCAGCACGGCGGCCGGGCGTTCGTTCTGGCACAGTTCCTCGAAGCCGACCATGATCTTGGCGGTCTGCTGGGCGTGGCTGCCGCCGCCGGCGGCCATGAAGACGTCGGGCTGCGGAATGCCGAGTTCCTCGAAGAAGACATCGTTCATCTCGCGGTCATAGTGCTGGCCGGTATGAATGATCTTGTACGACAAGGTTTTCGGCGATTGAGCCTGCAGCGCGCGGACGATCGGAGCGATCTTCATGAAGTTGGGCCGTGCGCCCGCAACCAGATAAATGAGCATGAAACAAGTTCCCTAGTAATTAGTATTAAAACAATTCTTACGGCGGTTGGTTATTAAAAAAACGTTATTGTAAACCTGCACTCGACCGGGACGGCGGACGATACGGTGCTGATCTTCAGCACGTCGCAAGCCTCCTTCGATTCGTAGCAGCGCGAATACCAGCCCAGCGGCGGATTTTCATTGGCGCGCACCAGTTCCAGCTTGAGGTCGGCGCCATGGGCATGCATCTGCAGGGCGAAGCGCTTGCCGCGCACGTGCAGGCCAGAACTATCCAGACGGACGCTCAGTCCCGGCGCGAAATGCCAGAACAGCTCCACCTGGTGATGCTTCCTGGCAGCAAACTCGTCGCGCACGACCAGGCTCGAGGTCGCGGCGTCGAAGCGCACGCTGCGCATGTGGCGCACCGGGTCCGCCAGGCGCTCGTAGCCGTCGTGCGAGCCGCGGAAATCGAATTCGTGGGGCGACTGCGGCATCCTTTCGATGCTCGCCCTGGCCTTCTTCAGCCACATGAAGCGCCCGCCCGACACCGACTGGTCGAGGCCGTCGATGCGCACGGTGTTGTGGGCCGAGGTGCCGCGGAAATAGTCTCGCCACTTGTGCTCCTGCCAGTAGGAATAGGTGCCGGGATCGACCAGGCATTCCTCGCCGCCGACCGACAGGTTCAGCGCCAGCGCGTCGGCGTGGCCGTGGGCGGCGATCCCGAGGTAGCCGAGCGGGCCGCAATCGACCATGCCCTTGATCTCGTTGGCTTCGCCGAAGTGGGAGCCGAACAGCAGGTAGCCGCCGTCCGGGAAGGCCCAGCCGGTCTCGGATTCGTGCGGATCGGTTTCCGGGCGCTTGCCCGGCAGCGTATGCAGCAGCCAGCGCACGCCCGGATGCTCGCTCGCATACGCGCTGTCGTGGCGCCGCAGCACGGCGTCGCCGAGGGCCAGCAGCTGGGCCGCGCGGTCGCTGCCCGGCGCGTCGAGGCGGAACACGATGCCGTCGTCGGCGTCGCCCACCATCGGCACGTTGCCGCCGACGTCGCGCAACGACCGTAAGAATCGTAATGCGCGCTGCAGGCTGGCCCAGTAGGCGCGCGAGAAGGGATGGCCGCAGGCCTGGCCGACCAGGCCGGCGACGAACAGGAATTCGGACGAGAAGATGTGGTAGGCGAAGGCCTGTTCGCGGTTCACGCCGTCGCGCGAGAACTGGGCCTGGGCCTCGTGTTCGAGTTCGCGCCTGGCCTGCTCGAGCCAGGCCGCGGACGACTTCCAGCAGGGCCAGATCGAGGCGCCCACGTACAGGCCGGCGAGTTCGCCGATCAGGTGGTTGTTGGCGGACGAGTGGCGCGACAAATGGCGCGCGATCGCGCTGCAGTGAGCGTGGATGGAATCGAGCCAGTCGGCGCGCAGGCGCTCGCCGTCCTCGCCGGCGAACAGGCCGCTGCCCTCTCCTCCGATCAATTGCCAGACCAGGCTCCAGTTGATCAGGCGGATGCCCAGTTCCAGCGAGCTGGTCCAGTTGGGGCCGACCAGCGGCGGGCACTGGTCGAGCCAGCTGCGCAGCTGGTGGTGCAGGGCGTGCAGCCAGGCGACGTCGTTGGTCGCGGCCCAGGCCTGGGCCAGGCGCACGAGGTGCAAATGGCGGTTCAGTTCCCAGACATGCTTGATGTCGCCAACCTGCTCGCGGTTGGTGATGGCGATGTCGCCGGCGTAGATGGCCGGTCCGGTCACGCCGCTTTCGGGATCGCGGTTCCACAGCGGCGGCATGCCGACGTCGAAGCGGCGCGCGGCGAACAGGACCACGTGGCCGGCGCAAATGCTGTCGGCGTCGGCCAGCAGGGCTTCGCGCTCGGCCGCGCTCAAGGCAGGCGCGCCATGGATGGTGAAGGTGCGGGCGCGCGGCAGCGGCGGCGCGGCGCGCGGCCTGACCCGTTTCGCCACCCCTTTCACCGCCGCCTGCTGGATCCGGTAGCCGACCTCGGCCACCGACATGCAGCGCAAACGGTTCACCAGCCAGACCATGCCTGTCGCTTCGCTCATCATTGTGTCCCCGCCAATTCACGGTAGATCGCGGACAATTGCCCGCACACTACCTCGGTTGAGTAATGTTGCTCGATGGTTGCGCGCGCACGCTCCGCCAGCCGTGCACGCAGGGCGTCGTCGCCCAATACCTGTTGCAGCGCCCCGGCCAGCGCCGCTTCGTCGCGCGGCGGCACCAGCAAGCCGTTGTCGCCGTCGACGATGGTTTCCGGAATCCCGCCCACCTTGCTGGCGACCACCGCCCTGCCGGCCGCCATCGCTTCCAGCATCGACATCGGCAGTCCCTCGGCATGCGAAGGCAGGCAGAACACGGCGGCGCGCGCCAGCTGGGCGTCGCGTTCGCGCGGACCGAGCCAGCCGGGCAGTTCGATGCGCTCCAGGATGCCCAGCTCGGACGCGCGCCTGCGCAGTGCCTCCGCATCACCTTCGCCGCCGAATACCAGGCGCAGGTCCGGAAACTGCGGCGCCAGCCGGGCGCCGGCGCCGAGCAGTTCGAACACGCCCTTGGCTTCCTCGATGCGGCCGAGGAAGAGGACGCGCCGAGCGTCCCCGCGAATGCCGGAGGGCGCCGGCAGCGGCACCGAATTCGGCACCACCGTCACCCTGGCCTTCGGCGCGAAGGCGCGCACGAAATCAGCCCAGCCGGCCGACAGCGTGATCACGACCGAACTGGCTTCCAGCGTGTGGCGGATCCAGCGCCGCATCAGGGCGCCGGCCTCGACGGTGGCGAACTGGCGGAAGCCGCCGCCATGCAGATGAAAAATCGTCTTGCAGCCCGCCAGGCGGGCGATCAGCAGCACGATGGACTTGCGCACGAAACTGGCGCGCGAAGCCGCATGCACGTGCACCACGGCCGGATGCTGGCTCACGCAGGCCAGCACGGTCTGCCAGAAGCCGGACAGCGCACCCTTCGCCTTCTCGGCTTTCGAGCCCTCGCGGTGCGTAGCGACATAGCGCACCCGCTCCCGCTCGAACAAGCCATGGTGGCGCAGCACGGACACCACCGCCGCCACCCCGCCCCTGCCTTCCAGGGCGGTACCGACCATCAGGATGCGTGGCGCGGTTTTTCCCTGCATGGTTGATGGCTGTTTTAACAAAATACACGCTCTTATTAAACGGGCAATATTTCGATCATACATCATGAATTTCCCGTGATGCGCACGGTTCGCCTTCCTCTTCGACAACAACGAACTCGAACTTGCCCCGCGGCCCGCGCGCAATCGCCTCGACCCGGGCGACGCTGACCTCGACGCCGGGCACGCGCAGCAGGAATTTGTCGACCATCGCGCGCGCATCGAGTTCGCTCCAGCCCTCGGTGGCCACCACCCGCAACAGGAAGCGGCCGTGGCCGCGATATACCACCTGGCCTTCGACCAGGTGGCGGTCGTGGCCTTGGAAAATGCGATCCAGGCGGCCGATCATGCGCCCGTCCGGCAGGGTGATGACTTTTTCCTGGCGTCCGAGGATGGCCTTGACGGTCGGAAACACGCGCCCGCAGGCACAGGCTTCGCCGCCCGGGATCACGGTGTCGCCGGTGCGGTAGCGGACCAGCGGCATCGCCAGGTTGTTCAGGCCGGTGCCGACCAGCTCGCATGCCTCCGGCTGCTCCGTGTCGAGCAGGGCCACGCTGCCGTAGTCGGTCAGCACGTGGTAGCTGCCGTGCTCGCAGGTGCCGATCGCGGCCACCCGTTCGGACTGGCCGTACCAGTCGAACACGCGCACGCCGAACGCCTGCTCGACCGCCGCCCTCACCTCCGGCTCCATGGTTTCCGACGAGGTCATCACGCCCTTCAGCGCCCTGCCCTCATAGCGCCGTCCGCGCGCGTTCAGCCAGGCCGCCAGCGCCGCGATCGAGGATGGATAGGCGTGGATCACGACCGGATCGAGCCCTTCGAGGGCGGCGATGTAGGCGCCGATGGTCTCGTTCGACAGGTGGTACGAGGACATCATCAGCATGTTGCCGACCCAGTCGCGGCACCAGTAGCGGCCGTCCTTCGGCTGGTCGGCGCAGACGATGTCGCCGCGGATCCAGGCGCGCGGCTGGCCGGGCCGCCAGCCGATCCAGCGCAGCTGGCGATAGACGAAGCCCTCTTCGCGCACCATATTGCCGAGCGACTGGACGATGGTCAGCGGCGTACCGGAGGTGCCGCTGGTCTTGATGGTGGTGCGGATCAGGGAGCCGAAGCGGCGCGGGCGCAGCAGGCGTTCGGGATGCTGGCGCAGCTCCTGCTTGGTCAGCAGCGTGGCGCCGGGTGCCAGGCGCGGCAGGCTGAAGGGATCGCCGTCGAGCGGCACGCCGACCTTGTCGGCACGCCGCGCCACATAGCGGGCCAGGGTTTCGCGCGAGCACTCGTTCCTTGCCAGGGCCGGGTAGACCAGCAGACGCCCCCAGATGTTGCGGACCAGTTCACGCCCGAGAGAACGCAGGGAGAACTTGAGCGAATGGGTCCACATCGTGCAGGGCTACTCCATCAGGATCTTTTTATAAGTTCTTGCAACATTTCGGCCGAGAATATCATAGGTACGATGGGCTTTGACGTACGCTGGACCACGCATCGCGAACTGCCGGGCTTGTTCCGGATCGTTCAATAACGCCAGGACGGCGGTCGCGAAGGCGCGCGCTTCCATCGGCACGCACAGGCCGGCGCCGCTCTGCGCGAGGACCAGCTGCTGGTCGGGGATATCGGTGGCGACGGTGGGAATGCCGAGCGCCATGTACTCGACCACCTTGGTCGGCGACATCGTGTCGCCCAGCACCCCGCGCGGCATCGGCGCCAGGCCGACCTCGGCCCGCACCGCATAGCCGAGCGCCGTCCGCTGGGGCAGCCAGCCGGTCAGCAGCACGTGTTGTTCGAGCCCGCGGGCGGCGATCTCGCGCCGCATCCACTCCATCTCGTCGTTCGAGGGCGCATCGCCGGCGATCACCAGCAGGACCTCGGGACATTCGCGCCGCAATTCCTCGGTGACGTCCAGCAGGAAATCGGACCTGCGCGACTGCGCGATGCGGCCCAGGTAGAGCACCACCCGGCGGCCGTCCAGGCGCGCATCGGCGGCGGGTTCGACCGTCGCGCGGTCGAACAGGGCGGCGTCCACGCCCATCGGCACCGCCGTCATGCGTTCACGCGGAAAACCCTTGCCGGCCAGCCAGTCGGCCATCGCATCGCTCTGCACGAAGATGTGGCGCGCGCCCGGCAGCACCAGGCGATAGATGACATGCCAGGATGCCCAGGCGCGCAGCGCATGCGCCGCCCATTTGAGGCGGCCGGCGGGGCCGCGCTGGTGGCGCGCGATGTCGTCGCGGCGCACCGCATAGCCTTCGACGATGGGGAAGGACATCCAGTAGACGAAGGGCACGCGCAGCAGCGCTGCCGCCACGCGGCCCAGCACGCCGCTGGCGATCTTGTCGCGCACCTGCAGGCAGTCCGGACGTCGCCCCCGCATCAGGCCGCGCAAGCCGCCGAGGGCGTGCCACAGGCCCATGAGGTCCCACAGCGGCGAGCAGACGCTGGCGAGCGGCGAATGAAGACGCCCCACCACGTGCATGCCGCCGGCCGGCCAGCCGGGCGCGCCGGCTTCCTGCCCGCCCTGCCCCACCAGCTCGGTATGCACGCCGTAGCGCGGCATCTCGGTACCGAACAGGGTCAGCACATCGGCACGGGTCGGGGGAAGCGGGTCGCGAAGGATGCAGGCAATCGATAGCGGTTTCGACATGAATCGATTCTAACGCAGCCGTACGGACGCACGATTGCGCGCCATTCAGCCTGCCCGCAGCGCTTCGAGGCGTTGCAGCAGCGCGGCGCTGGCCCGGCTGTCGATCTTGCGGCAGAAATGGGCATTCGAGGCGGCGATGCGTTCGAAGTCGTGCTCGTCGAGGATCTTGGGATTGCGCGCGCCGCGCTGCGGCCATTGGACGTAGCGGAAATTTTCCGACAACACGCGCTCCCTGAAGCGCGAATTCATCACCAGGGTCTGGAAGAATAGCTCGTCGGCGCAGGACACGCTGCGGAAGAAGCGCAGGAGGCCGGGCTCGCGCCGGACCCGCGCCAGCACCTCGCGCACGCAGTCGCGCGACAGCGCCCACCACGACGAACCGCCATGCGGCTGCAGGCCGCCCGGCATGCGCCGCGCGAGGCCGCAGGCGCGCATCGCGCGGTTCGCCAGCGAACAGGCCAGGCGCAGCGCCCGCCCCGCGTCCTGGCGGTAGAAATACTGGTAGCGGTAGGCGGCCGCCCACTGCCCCGGTCCGCGGCCGATCGGCACGGTGTCCAGCAGCTCGTGGCCGCGCAACGCCGCCAGCGCCGACTTCAGCGCGGCGTTCGACAGCAGCGGGAAGTCCTGGGCGCTGAGGAGCAGCACCTTGTCGAACTCGGGCACCTCGGCCACGATCTGCTCCAGCGAATTGAGGGTGGCTTCGACCTGGCTGAAGCAGCCCCAGTGCACGGCGATGCGCTTGCCGACCAGGCGCGCACCCGGGTGCACGTCAAAGGGTTCGATGGCGCCCTTGGCGTCGAGGTGGACGTAGATCAGGAAGTCCTCGTCGCGCAGGCGTTCGACCAGCGCGTTCAGCTGGGCGGGATCCTTGTGGGCGGCAATGAGGAAAACCTGCTTCATGATGAGCTACCGGCGAAAAAAAATCCTTCGCGGCGCCTTGCCTGCGAAGGATTCCGGCCCGCGCGCCGAGTGTAGCACGGCGCTTGGGCAGCTTGATTTACAACTGAATCAGTTCAAATTCACGGTCTGGGTACCGATGGTGAAGGTACGGGTGCTGCCGGACGCGCCGATCTTGACGGTCGGGCGCTTGCAGCCGACGTCCATCAGGACCAGGAATTCGCCGACCGACTTGCCGTCGTTTTTCAGGTAGAAGGCGCCGTGCGCTTCGGTCACGCCGGCCTTCGCCGCCGGACCGGTCCAGGTCGCGAACGGTGCGTTGCCGTTCAGGTCGCGCAGGCAGACCGACTGGCCGCCCGCCGTGATCTTCACGCTCGACGGGCTCTCCACCGTGAACGCCACCGGGGCGTGGACGTTGAACTCGTAGGTGTGCGGCACCACGGCCGACAGCTTGTCGCGCACCAGCATCGCATCCTGGGCCTTGAAGTACCAGATCTGGCGCTTGGCCATCGTCAACTGGCCGCCGTAGGCCGGGGTCGCATCGCCTTCTGCGTAGTCGTAGTTCGGGTTCACCGCCCACGCGGTGATCTTGCCGTTACGCTGCAGCTGCTCGCGGTAGCCGTCGACCAGCTGGCCCTTGCCGCCGTCGAAGGTGATCGCGTTCTGCGACCTGGTCTGGTGGTACCAGTCGCTCCACTGCGGCGAGCCGTACCAGTCGTACCAGCCCGACTTGATCAGCAGCGGCTGGCCGGCCACCGACAGCAGCAGGCCGTTCTGGTCGCCGTGGCTGTGGTTGAAGGAACCGTAAGGGCTCGACTTGAAGTAGAACGAGCTGCGGTTGGTGTTGCCGATGTCGCTGTGGATCGCGACCCAGCCGATGCTCGGGTAGTAGTTCTCGTTCGACGGCGCCGCGAACACAGTGTTGCCGGCGATCGGCATCGGGTACGGCGCTTCCAGCACCTGCATGCCGTCCTCGATACCGCCCAGCTTGGACTGGTACCAGTTGGCGCGCGGGTTGACCAGGCGCTGGGCGAAGGCGTGGAACACGCGCGGGTCCGGCTTGGTCTCGGAACCGTCGCCGAAGGCGTGGACCTTCGAGCCCGGCGGCGTCAGCATCATGGCGAAGTCGAGGAAGCCGAGGGTCCAGGGCTTGGCGTACATGTTGACGCCGGTAGCCTGGTTGATCGAATCCCACAGCGCGACCATGTAGCCGGCCGCGTACTCGGCATAGGCGGTGCCGTTGGCGTAGCCGCCTTCCGGGCCGGACCACGGCGACGGATTGTTGACATAGGCGCGGAAGGTAAAGTCGAACCACTTCTGCGCATCCGGGATGTCGCCCAGCGACAGGCTCGAGATCAGCGACATGAAGATCATCAGGGTGTTGCCGTGCGAGTCGAACGGGTACTGGTCCAGGCGGCCGTTGTCGCCGGCCAGGTTGTTGTACATCTCGTTGGTGCGCACGCGCACGATGTCCAGCCAGCGGTTGCGGCGGGTGGCGTCGAGGTCGCCAGGCAGCAGGTCGATGGTCTTGATCAGCGACAGCGCGATCTGGCGGGTGGCCTGGTCCTGGTTGGCGTAGCTGGTCGGGCCGGTCGGGGTCAGGGAGGCGAGCTGGTCGCCGCGCTTGATCGCTTCGTTCAGGTAGATCGGATCCTTGCGGATGCGCCACAGCAGGGCCGCGGCTTCCATCTGGCGGGTGGCTTCGTTGATCCTGTTGCGCACGTCGACCTGCTGGGCGGCCATCTGCGCGGTCAGCGGGGCGCCGATGGTGATCGGCCACGTCGCATCGCTCAGGTTGGGCAGCGCACCCATCTGCAGCTTGACTTCGTTGGTCAGGCGGCTCAGGTAAGGATCGAGCTCGGTCTTCTTGGCGGTATTCCAGGTCGAGTAGGGGGTGGTGGACGACGGCAGCGAGCGCGGGCGGGCCTTGGCCAGGATGCGGGCGCGCAAGGTGGCGTTGTCGGGCACTTCGAACACGGCCGACTTGCTGGTGATCGCGAAGGAACGCGGGGCCGACCAGTCGGACGAATTCGCCGGGCGCACGCGCCAGGTGTAGTTGCCGAGCGCCAGGGCCTTGGTCGGCAGGTACCAGTTGCGGTCGACGGTGGCAGTGATTGGCGCGCCGCCCGCGGGCGTGATCTCGATCACGTAGCTGGCCGGGCCGGTCGCGTAGCGCGCCCAGGCGAAGCCGGGCGGGTTCTGGGCCTGCACCTGGCCGTTGGCCGGGGCCGGCTGGACGACGAGGGGATCGGTGGATTGCGCCCAGTCGGCACGCGCGCTGAACGAGCAAAACAGCGACATCAGTGCGACCGCCAGGACAATACCTTTCCGATGAAATTTCATGTAGGAGCTCCGAGAATATTAACTAAGACTTACAAGGGATGGCTCGTCGGCATGGCGCCAGACGTATTCGGCGACGCGCGCTTTTTTGTGGGTGAAAAGCGCTGTCCGGTTCCAAATAATAGTACCGCACATCAATTGATCTGCGGCAAAATTCCCTTAGAAATCAAAGATTTTTCTCGCTCCTCGCGAAAATCCAACGGGCGTAAGGACAACTTTGCAGAAGGAATATTTTCAATAACACCAGTCTCGTTTTGCAACTGAAAAGACAGTCTGGAAACTCCGTGAGCAATCCTGCAAACTTGCCTTATGAACCACAAGTCAATGCGCTTCTTCCGCGCGCAAGGTCCGCATGCGTTTCATGTAGCGCAGACAATAGATACCAAAAGCTAACGGTGCCTGCGCCAGGTAGCGCCGCCGCACCGCGAATTCTTCCTGGCGCGCCTTGATCCGGTTGGCCGAGGACAGGCTGCCGGCGTGGTCGCGGAACACGGCCAGCGGGCGGTCGACGGTCGACGGCCGCGCTACCCGGCCCAGGCGCAGCCAGAGGTCGACGTCCATCGCGTACTTCAGCTGTTCGTCGAACATGCCGACCCGGCCGAAGGCGCTGCGGCGGATGAAGACGGCCGGATGGGGGACCCAGGCGCGGCCGGCGGCAAAGGAATCGTAGCTGAACGGCAGCATCGGATAAGGCGGGACCAGGGAGCCGTTCTTGAGCACCTGCACGTTGCCGAACACCCAATCCGTCCCTTCCCTCGCGAAGCGCTCGGCGACCGTCGCCAGCACGTCGTCGCTGGCGTAGTAATCGTCCGAGTGCAAATGGGCCACGTATTCGCCGGTGGCCGCTTCGATACCCTGGTTCATGGCGCGGCTGACGCCGCCGCCGACGTCGCGCAGCACGCGCTTGCGGCCCGGGTAGGCGGCGATCATCTCCAGCGTGCCGTCGGTCGAGCCGCCGTCGACGAAGATGTGTTCGTAATCCTGGCAGGTCTGGCGCTGCACCGAGGCCAGGGTATCGGGCAAGGTGGCGGCGCTGTTCCAGGTGCAGGTGACGATCGAGAAGGTAGGTTTGCTGGTCATGGTCATTTGGCGTAGAGGTCGAGTAGTCGAGGGATGGCGTGCGACACGTCCATCGCGAAGGAATCCGGGAGCGGCACCGTCACTGGCGCACGTCCCAGCATGCCGACCAGCCGCTCCACCAGCCGCGGCATGGTCTCGGCCAGCTGCAGCTGGCCGTCGTAATATTGGTAGGCCGCCAGCTCCGGCGTGCCGCCGCGCGCCAGCGCCACGCACTGCTTGCCCAGCGCCAGCGCTTCCAGCACGGTGGTGGAACAGGCTTCCTCGCACACCGAGGGCACCACCAGCACGTGGCTGCGCGCCGACAGCCTGATCACCTCGCCGTAGGGCTGCCAGCCGAGGAAGCGCACCTGCGGACCGGCGTAGCGGGCTTCGAGCTGCGCGCGCAGCGGGCCGTCGCCGATGATGGTGACCCGCGCATGCGGCGGCAGCCAGCCGGCCACCTGGCCCAGGAATTCGCCGAAGCCCTTGCCGGTGTCGATACGTCCGACCAGCAGCACCTCCCCTGCCCGTACTTCGGCGGGCGCCGCCGCGTTCTCGCGCAGGAAGGGATAGCGGATGAAGTTGTGGATCACGCAAGCGCGCGACAGGTCGGCATCCGGTACCGAGCGCAGGAAGGCGCGGCGCAGGAAGTCGGACACGAACACCGTCTTGTGGCGCGCGAAGGACTCGGCCGTTTCGGAACGGTAGCGTTGCACGGCGAAGCCCGAGACGGTCCGGCGCAGCGAATTCGGCGCCGGATGGATGCAGGCGGCGCAGTCGCGCCGGTCGCGCGTCTCGCACACATGCCCTTCCTTGAAGCGCAGGTGGGTCACGCATTCGCTGCCCTGGTCGTGCCGGGTCTGGACGAAATTCATCGTCGGCGGCACGTAGCGCCCGACCATCGGCAAGTGGCCGTGGTAGTGCACCACGTCGTACTGGCCGGCCTCGCGCATCAGCGCGCGCGCCACCCGCCGCGCGAACCAGGGACGCTTGACGGGGTTGAAGAAGCCCAGCTGGGACTCCTTCCAGCCGGGCCGCGCGAACGCGAAGCCGGGCAGCAGCCGGCCGTGGAAGCCGATCTCGCGGGCAGCCTCGCCATGGAAGCGGTCGCTGCGTCCCATGATGTCGACTTCATGCCCCTGCTCCAGCAGGGCGTTGGACAGGGTGACGACATGCTTGCCCAGGCCGCCGATCTGGGTGCCCGGCAAATCCTCCGATACCATCAGGATCTTCAAACCGCTTTCCTCATCGACAATAAGCCTTTGACCCTGGACCACGCCAGGTCCTTGTCGTCCTTTTCGATCACGCACAGCGCGCCCCAGGCGAACAGCAGCGCCACCGTCATCAG
Source organism: Massilia sp. 01N417 (assembly GCF_056399645.1). NCBI lineage: Bacteria > Pseudomonadati > Pseudomonadota > Betaproteobacteria > Burkholderiales > Oxalobacteraceae > Massilia > Massilia sp. 01N417. The sequence goes on from NZ_JBFTRS010000015.1 coordinate 103,662, forward strand.
CACCAGCAGCACCAGGTCGAGCGGACCGCCGTCGAACAGGCGGTTGCCGGCATTGGCGAGGACGGCCACCAGGCCCACCCCGAACACGCTCGGCAGGTAGGCCTGGCGCACCAGGTCCTTCATCCGGGCCGGCACGGTGCGGCCATGCACCGCCGCCAGGAAGATGCAGGTCATGACCCCGGACGCGATCAGATGGCCCCAGGCGGCGCCGACGATGCCCCAGCCATCCACGCCGAACCACACCACGACCAGGCCGAAGGCCGCGCGGACCAGCGCGAACATGCCGCTGACACGCGGATGCCCCATGCCGTCGTTGACCAGCGACGGCAGGCTGGTGAGCGAATCGATGAATTGCGACAGCGCCATCACCGCCAGCACCACCTGGCCGGCGCGTGCGAACTGCGGGTTCATCCAGTAATACAGGATCTGGTAGGAGAATACCGCCACCAGCACCAGTACCGATGCATTGATGAATACGACATAGCGGCTGGCCTTCAGGTAGAGGGCGCGCAGGCGTTCCAGCTCGCCGCGCGCGGCCAGGGCGCTGGCGGCCGGGAACAGCACACCCGAGAGGCGGAAGGTCAGGCTGAGGATACGGTTCGCCAGGGTCGAGGCCACCGTGAAATACGCCAGCCCGGTCACCCCCACCAGGGCGCCGATGATCAGCTTGTCCGCATAGGCATACGACAGGCCGGCGAAACGGCTGAGGAAGGAATAGGCGGAAAAGCCGAGCAGCTCGCGCCGGATCGTGGCGCCAGGCCGGCGCCAGGCGAGTTCCGGCAGCAGGCGGCGGATGCAGCGCCACAGCACCACGCAGTTGATCGCRCTGGCGACGACGCGCAGCAGGATCACCTCGAACAGGCCATGGCCCAGCATCAGCACCGCCACCGTCAGCAGCGGCACGCCGGTACCGAACGCCATCTCGATCCGGCCGGCGATGTCGTAACGCATCAGCGATTGCGGGATGCTCTGCAGATAGCTTTGCAGCTGGCCGAGGAAGAAGCCGAGCGCCGCCAGCTTCAGGGTGGCGACCGCCTCCCCCACCAGCTGCGGCGGCACCGAGAACACGCGGGTGACGAAAAAGTGGGCGCCGCCGTACAGGCCGATGGCGCCGATGAGGCCCAGCAGCGAGTAGACCGCCAGTCCGAAGAACACGGTCTCGTCGATGCGTTTCTGGTCCTGGTGTGCATTGAACTCGGCGATGTACTTGACCGAGCCGGCGGTGACGTTGATATCGATGACGGCGAAATAGCCGACGATAGCGGTCACCAGCGAATACACGCCGTAGTTCGCATCGCCCAGGCCCTTGACCACCAGCGGTACGGTGCCCAGGGCGACCAGCGCGGGTATGACGGCGCCGAGCAGGTTGGAGAAGGCATTGCGAACCAGGCTCAGATTCATCTCACAGCGGGGCTTGCGCCGGCACCAGGTTGACGTGGCCGCGCTTGTTCGCCTCCCTGACGGGCTGGACGGCAGCTTCGCGGCACACGGCCATCGCCACGTACGGCAGCGCCAGGCAGATCGCCAGCATCTGGGTCGTGCGCACCTGCGGGAACGGCGTGCCGACCAGCAGGTCGGGCAGCATGAAAGCCAGCCCGGCGGCGCCGGCGGTGGCCACGCCGAGCACCTCCGGCGACACGGTCCGCAGCGCGCGGCGCGCGAAGGCGGCGAAGGCATAGATGGTGCCACCCAGCAGCACCAGCCCGGGCAGGCCGGCTTTCAGGGCGATGTGCAGCACGCCGCTGTGCAGGAACAGGCCGCCGTCGGGATTGGCTTGCCACGAGATGTGCTGGTAGCCCGTGTAGCGGCCCCAGGTGCCGATCCCGGTGAGCGGGTGCGACAGGAAGTCGCCCATCGCAAACTTCAGCTCCAGCACGCGCTCGCTCTCGCTGCCGAAACGCTTCGACTGCATGTCGAAGAACAGGCTGGAGAGGCCATGCGCGCCCTTGGTCTGGCCGAGCCGCTTGAAGGCGGCGTACAGCAGCCCGACGCCCACCACCGGCGAGCCCAGCACCATCAGCTGGATGCGGCGCTGCATCGGGAAGCGCATCATGACGATCAGGCCGGCCAGCACGAAGCCGATCCAGGCGGTGCGGCGGTAGGACAGCACCACGCACATGGCGGTCATGCACAAGGTCGCCCATTCGACCAGGTGCCAGAAGCTGCCGCGCCTGGTCTTCACGATCTGGAACAGGTTGACCGCGGCGATCGCGAACGCGATCGTGCACAGCAGGCTGTCGTTGATGTCGAAGAAGGTCAGCTTGATCTTCAGGCCGTTCATGTTGGCGTAGACGTTGTTCGGGTCGCCCTTGAAGATCGCCCAGCGCACCAGGCCGAACAGCGCGCGGCCCAGGCCCGCCAGCATGATGAAGCGCGACAGTTCCACCACGTCCTCGCGGGTGCGGAAGGACAGCAGCAGCAGCGAGACCAGCGGCGCCATCCAGATGATGTTGGAGAAGCCGGCCACCGTCAGGATGTCCTGCAGCTTGACGTTCATGAACAGGCCCACCGCGACGTGGCCGCACAGCAGCAGGAACCAGGCCCAGAACCAGGGCCGCAGGTTGCACTGCGGGGTCGGAAAGCGCTGGAAGTTGGCCGACACGCGGGCGCAGCACCAGAACGCGAACATCATCCAGAACAGCAGCGGGAACAGCAGCACGCCGGAACCGCGGGTGTAGATGCCGGGCGCGCCCACCGTCGACAGCGAGCCGTAAGTGGTCGAGTTCATGCAGAAGAACACCAGCATGTAGGCATACGCCAGCCAGCGCGGCCGCACCATGCCGATGCCGGCCGCGACCACCGCCAGCACGCACAGCAGTGCGACGACGATGAAGGGCAGCGAGGTGTAGACGTAGAGGATGAAGTTCTGCATCGAAGACCGCTATCCGTGGGTGGTGGCCGCGCCCAGCAGGCGGCTGCGCGCCTGCGGGTCGAGCGCACTGAGCATCTGGTTGACGAAGCGGTCCTGGACCTTGTAGGCATTGCCCTCGTCGGCTTCGATGGTCGAGACGCGCACCAGCATGCCATCCGGGATCCGGCCCGACAGGCCGTACATGAAGCGCTGCAGTTTCTGGTCGAGGCCCGACATCACGACCTTGTCGCCGATCGTGACCCAATAGGTGATCGGCTCGTTGCGCGCGTTCTGGCGCGCCACCAGGCGCTTGACCGGCAGCTTGCCGAAGCCGGTCGCCAGCTCGTCGCGGCGGTCCTTGAGCATGTCGAAGCCCTGGGCCACGTAGCAGACCTCGGGCAGGTGCAACTGCAGCTGCTTGCTCTGGTCGCCGCCGTAGGCGATCGACAGCATCACGCGCTGTCCCTGGGCGTTGACATAGGTGCGCGACAGGGTCTGGTCGTAGAGCGCGGCGATCAGCTCCTTCTGGTTCGGATCGGGTGTCAGCGGCACCACGCTGCTGTCGATGGTCCAGCCGGCGAAGCTCTTCGGGATCATCGTGTCGAGATTGAAGTTGGCGCGGGCGTCGGCCACCTTCTGGGTCGGCGTCAGGGCGCCGGTCAGGGCCGAGGTGCCGGCCATTGCCACGCCCAGGATCACGCTGGCGGCAAACTTGCGGTTCATGCGGCCTCCCTGGTGCGCAGCGGCGTGTTCTTCGCTTCCCTGCGGCGGATGGTCCACTGCAGGGCCGAGTCGATCGACAGGATCAGCACCAGCGCCGTCACGAACAGCACCATGCCGGCAAAGCCGTGCAGGAAGCCCTGCCCCGCCGCGTCGCCGTAGTAATAGGTGATCAGGGTCAGCACGATCACGCGGATCACATTGGCCGAGAACGAGATCGGGATGATGAACAGGGCCAGGCCGACATTGCGGAAGGCCGAGGGGTGGCGCATCAGGTTCAGGTAGAACAGGCCCAGCGCTTCCAGGGTGAGCAGGGTCTGCAGGCCGGCGCAGGCATCCGCCACCAGCAGCTGGTACTGGCCGATCTGCAGGATCACGCCGGAACGGCTGATCGGGTAGCCGAAGGCGAACAGGATGTGTTCGGTGGCCCAGGAAACCGCCATCTTCATCGGCATCGTCACCGCGGCCACGAATTCGCTGGGGAGCGGCACCATGAAGATCATGAAAAAGAAGGGGAACCACAGCACGCGCATCGCGCGTCCGCCGCGCTTGATCAGGAGCACGGCCATCATCACCAGGATGATCGACAACACTTCCAGCATCAGGATCTTCTGGGAGCGGCCCAGCATGTGGGTCAGCAGGCCGATCGCGAGGATGGGCCAGCCGGTCCAGCTGGCGCGCGGCGGCGTGGTCGCTTCCAGCATCTCCGGCCACTTGCGGTAGATCAGCCACAAGGCCAGGCCGAAGATGATCGGGCCGTGGCCCTGCTCTTCGCCGACCCAGGCCCCGGTGAACAGGTCGTAGAAGGTCGGGACGAACAGCACGGCCAGGCCGAGCAGTACCGGCCACCATTCGGGCAGCGCGGCACGGAAAGAGCGCATCGAGCGAATGGCCAGCGTGTTCATTTCAGAACTCCATCACCACCGAACCGAGGATCTCGCAGCCGGCGTCGACCAGCTGTTCGGCGGTACGGCCGATGTGCGAGATGCGCGTGTAATTCTTGCGCGTGACCAGCAGCGCGCCGCCGGCGCGGCTGGCGACCGCCACCGCGTCGACGCCCACCTGGAACGGCGGCACGTCGTACAGCACCACGTCGTAGCGGCTCTCGAGCTGGGTGTTGAGGTTGCGGAAGCCCTCGCGCGCCAGCAGTTCCTGGGGGTTCGGCGGCAGCGTCCCGGCCGGCATCACCGACAGGTCGACGAAGGCCGGCACCCGTGCGATCACGTCGAGGTCGGCGCGCCCGGCCAGCAGGTCGGACAGGCCGGCGCGCGGCTTGATCGCGAACGCATCCTGCTGGCGCGGGGCGCGCAGGTTGGCGTCCACCAGCAGGGTCTGCTCGCCGAGCTGGGAAAAGACGATCGCCAGGTTGGCCGCGAACAGCGCGGCGCCGTCGTCCTGGTCGACGCCGACGATGGCCAGGGCGCGGCGTCCGCGTGCGAACCAGCGCAGCATCAGCTGGCTGCGGATCGCGCGCAGCGACTCGACCTGCGGCGAGAACGGTTCATAGGCGGCGATCAGCTTGGGCGACAGCCCGGCCTGCCCTTTCTGCAGGTAGGGATAGGAGAACTGGCGCGCCAGCGCCTGCTGGATGTCGTCCTCGCTCACCAGGCCCAGACGCACGGCCGCTTCGCCGAAGCGGATTCCGGTTTCCTTCTGCATGCGCAGCACGCGTTCGGCGTCTTCCGGATTGAGCTTGCCCGAATCGAGCAGGAGGGCGCCCATGCTCATTTCGGCGGCGTGGTCGGCGTGGACGGCGGATAGCATCGGAGAATTCATGGTCTGTCCTCGATCAGTTCAGGCGCAGCAGGCGGCGCGGCGCCAGGGAACGGATACCGCCGAGACGGCCGCGCGCCGGTTTCCATTCGATGGTGCCGAGCACCGGGATGCCCAGCATGTCCTTGACGTCGCTGGGCGAGCGCACCGGACGGTTCAGCAGTTCCAGCAGCAGGGCCAGGCCGACGCCCAGCACGGTACCGGCCAGGATGCCGACCAGGGTGTTCAGCAGCACGCGCGGGCCGGACGGCTCGGTCGGCGCCACGGCCGGGTTCAGCAGCGAGATGTCGGACTGCTCGGACTGGGCTTCGATACGGGTTTGCGAGAAGCGCTGCGACGCGGCGTCGAAGGCGCGCTGGGCGCTGTCGAGATCCTTCAGCAGCACGCCCAGTTCGTTGCGGGCGCGGTTCAGTTCCAGCACCTTGGCCTTCTGCTGGGCGACGGCTTCGCGCAGCTCGGATTCGCGGGCGCGCATCACCTGGGCGTTCGCGCCGACGCTGCGCGAGACGGTGCCGAGGGCGGCGTTCAGCTCGCCACGCACCTTGTCCAGCTCGGCCTTGGCGGACTGGTACTGCGGGTGGTTCTTGCCGTAGCGCTGGGAGGTGTCGGCGAACTTGCCTTCGGCGGTGGCCAGGTTGGCACGCATCTGCTGGATCAGGGCATTGTTGGCGACGTCCGGCGAGGTCAGGGCCGAACCGGCGGCGGCCTGGCGCGAGTTCCCTTCCATCGCGGCGGCTTGTGCCTGGACCAGCTGGGCGGACAGGTCGTTCAGGCGCTGCAGTTCGACGTCGACACGGTTGTTGTCGAGGCTGACGATGCCCTTTTCCTGCTGGTATTTGGAGAGGCGGGCCTGGGCGGCTTCGAGGTTGTCGCGCAGCTGCTTGGTCTGTTCATTGAAGTACGACGATGCCTTCTTGGCCGGCTGGGTCTTGAGCTGGACGGTGATCTTCTCGTACTCGTCGGCGAAGGCGTTGGCGACCGCCGCGGCGAAGGCCGGATCGGCACCCTTGAAGCTGATCTCGACCACCGAGGATTCGCGCGAGGGCACGATCTCGAGCTTCTTCAGCAGCAGGTCGGCCAGCCAGTCGCGCACCGTGCCCCGGCCGTCGGTGGCGTCCTGGAATTGCTGGATCACGGCCGGGCTGTTGGCCAGGTGCAGCGCATCGACCACCCGCAGCGCCACGTTCTTGCTGCTGATGATGTCGATCTGGGTGGCCATATAGCCCGGCAGCAGCTGGCCCGGCATGGTCAGTCCGGTCAGCGGATCCACCCCTTTGTAGTTCAACAGAACGGATGCTGTTGCCTTGTACGTCTTGGATTGGATCAGGCTCCAGCCCAGGGCCAGCGCGACCGTGACCAGCAGGGTCGTCAGGATGATCTTTTTCCGAGCGAGCAAGATCAGCAGGAATTGATGGACGTTCATGATGAACCTTTTTCAAAACGGGGTGGAACAAAAAGCCGGACCGCTTTACCTAAACATCAGAACCACGATTCACGCACCGTGATGACGTCGTCGGTCTGCACCAGGTCGTCATTCTTCACGTCGATCGTATGCGCCACGCCGCTCGCATCCTTGCGGGTCACGCGCAGGCCGCGCTGGGTGCCGCGCTGGGTCAGGCCGCCGCCGGCCGAGACGGCCTGCTGCACGGTCATCGCGCGCTCGATGCGGAACGGACCCGGACGGTTCACTTCGCCGGTGATGTAGGCGCGCGGCGCGCGTTCGACGAAGATGATGTCGCCGCCGGCCACTTCGTAGTCGCGGTCCAGTTCGCCCTTGCGCACCATGTCGACGATGTCGATGGTTTCGCGGGTGGTCTTGCCGTTGCGGTTGCGTACCAGGCTGACCATGTCGCCTCCGTCCTGGCTGATGCCGCCGGCGATCGCCAGCAAATCGAGCACCTTGCGCTTGCCCTCGATCGGATAGCGTCCCGGGCGGTTGACCTGGCCCAGCACCGACACCTGCTGGCTGGCCAGCGTGGTGATCAACAGGTTCACCTGGGCCTTCTTCAGGTAGCCGCCCTTCTCCAGCAGGCCGCCGATCTTCTTCTCGGCCTGCTGCGTGGTCAGGCCGCCGACCTGCACCTCACCCAGCAGCGGGAAGGTCATGCTGCCGGCTTCGGAGACGCGGGTCTCGGTGGCCAGGTCCGGGCTGCCGTAGACCGTTGCCTTGACCACATCGCCCGGGCCCAGCACCACTTCGGCAGCGCTGGTAAAACCGGCGGCCAATGCCAGGGTTGCTGCGATCATCCAGTGTACGAATCGTTTCATTTTTGTTCCCTCTTTTTGATCAATGTTGAACGTGTCACTTCAGTCCGGCGACGCCGCGGTCGAGCGCTGCCTTGTCGGCATTGTTTTCCGAAGCCGGCGCCGGGGCCGCAGCGGCGCCGTTGGCGTGCACGCCGCCCTGCTGATCGGCAACCGGCGCCCCATTGGCACCCGCCACCGCGCTGGCCGGGGCAGCGCCGGCCGGCAGCGTCGGCGCCGATTTCGGATCAGGCATCAGCGACTTGTTCAGGTACTCGATCTTGGCGTCGGCACGCAGGCGCTGCAGCTCGGCAGTAGCCAGTTCCTTGTTTTTCTTGTTGACCAGGAACTGCTCGATCTGCGGCGAGGCAACCGCCAGCGTGACCGGTGCATCCTTGACTTCGGTCACTGAAATGAACATCGCACGCGGACCTTCCTTGACCACGAACAGCTGCCCCTTCGGCATGCCGAGCAGCTTCGACGACAGCTCCGGCGGCACGTCGGCGGTGCTGCGGGTGACCTGGGTGCGTCCGTACTTGAGCTTGTGGGCATCCAGCCAGACCGCGACTTCCTCCAGGGACTTGGCGCTGTCGGCCGCGGCCCGCACTTCCGGCGTCAAGTCGTTGGCGCCGATCACGATCTCGCTCATGCTGAACTGCTTACGGTTGGAGAAGAATTCCGGATGGGCGTTGAAGTAATCCTCGACCTCTTTCGGCGTCGGCTTGGTCACGTTGCCGACCCGCTTCTGCAGATAGGCCTGGGCGACGATCAGCGACTTGGCCCGGTGGATCGCCTGCATGACCTTGGGATCGCGATCCAGGTTTTCCTTGGCCGCCGCCTCCTGCAGCAGCTGGCGGTCGATCAGGACCTGGAGCAATTGCTTGCTGGCGGCGTCCTGCTGGGCCGCCGAGACGCCCGCCCGCTGCAGCTCCTCGTTCAGCTGCAGCACCGTGACTTCTTCGCCGTTGACGCTGGCCAGCGCCTGTCCCGGCTTCTTTTCCTTTGCCTTTTCGCCGCACGCGCTCAAGGTTGCGGCAACGAGGATCAGCGCGGCGCATAGCACGCGCTTCGGGGTGGAGGGGGAATCGCTTGTTTTCATGGCCGCCAGGTGGTGTGTGTTCACGTTGTTTCCTTGGGTTGGTGGGAACTCTTGTTATGACGAAGATGTCTCACACTTCAGTCTGCTACTGATGCATTCTGGGTGCCGCACGCTTGGGGCTCTGTTCGTCGGCTAACACTCAAATGCCAGCTTGCGTGCGGCTCCCGCCGGTTCAGGCCGCAGCCCGATTCTGTTCCGCTTCCGTCAGTTCGACGAAGGCGGCGTATGCGCGGGTCAAGCCTTCCGGCAGCGGCGTGCTGGCCTGCCAGCCGAGCCGCTTCAGCTTCGACACGTCCAGCAGCTTGCGCGGCGTGCCGTCCGGCTTGCTGGTATCGAAGCCGATGCGTCCCTTGTAGCCGACCACCTCGCCCACCAGCCGCGCCAGGTCGGCGATGGTGACGTCCTCGCCGGTGCCGACGTTGATGTGCGAATGCATCGGATCGGTGACCTTCGCATAGGTGTCGTGGTCGAGGTTCATCACGTGGACGCAGGCGGCCGCCATGTCGTCGACGTAGAGGAACTCGCGCATCGGCTTGCCGCTGCCCCAGATCACGACTTCCGGCGCATTCGCCAGCCTGGCTTCGTGGAAGCGCCGCATCAGGGCCGGGATCACGTGGCTGTTTTCCGGGTGATAGTTGTCGCCCGGACCGTAGAGATTGGTCGGCATCACGCTGCGGTAATCGGTGCCGTACTGGCGGTTGTAGCTCTCGCACAGCTTGATGCCGGCAATCTTGGCCATGGCATAGGGTTCGTTGGTCGGTTCCAGCGTGCCGCTCATCAGGTACTCTTCCTTGATCGGCTGCGGCGCCATGCGCGGGTAGATGCAGGACGAGCCCAGGAACAGCAGCTTCTGCACCCCGTTGGCCCTGGCTTCGTGCACGACGTTGGCCTGCACCATCATGTTGTCGTAGATGAAGTCCGCCGGGTAGGTATTGTTGGCGTGGATGCCGCCGACCTTGGCGGCCGCCAGGTAGACCTGGTCGATGTTTTCGTTCCGGAAGAATTCGCGGACCTGCTGCTGGTCGGTCAACTCCAGTTCCTGGTGGCTGCGGGTAACGATATTGGTATGGCCTTGCGCGCGCAGGGTGCGCACGATGGCCGAGCCGACCAGGCCGTTATGGCCGGCGACGTAGATGCGAGGCTGAGTATTCAACGTTCACTCCATTGAAATTGCAACGTTGTAACCATGCGATGCCAGCAGTTTGTGACGGCGCGCCGTGTCCAGGTCGCACTCCACCATTTCCTGCACCATCGCCGCGAAAGAGGTGCGCGGTTCCCAGCCGAGGCGATCGCGCGCCTTGCCCGGATCGCCCAGCAAGGTCTCGACCTCCGTCGGCCGGAAATATTGGGGATCGATCGCGACGATCGGCTGCCCCATCACCACCCCCGGCGCCTTGTCGCCGCCGATGGACGCGACCACGCCGCGCTCGTTCACGCCCTCGCCTTGCCAGGCGATCTCGATGCCCAGCTCGCGCGCGGCGAGCTCGACGAAGCTGCGCACTGAGTACTGGCGGCCGGTGGCGATCACATAGTCCTCGGGCTTGTCCTGCTGCAGCATCAGCCACTGCATCTCGACATAGTCGCGCGCATGGCCCCAGTCGCGCATGGCATCCAGGTTGCCGAGGAAAAGCTGCTGCTCCAGGCCCTGGGCGATGTTGGCCAGGCCGCGCGTGATCTTTCGGGTGACGAAGGTTTCGCCGCGGCGCGGGGATTCGTGGTTGAACAGGATGCCGTTGCAGGCATACATGCCATAGGCTTCGCGGTAATTGACCGTGATCCAGTAGGCGTACAGCTTGGCGACCGCGTAGGGACTGCGCGGATAGAAAGGCGTGGTCTCGCGCTGCGGGGTTTCCTGCACCAGGCCGTAGAGCTCGGAAGTCGATGCCTGGTAGAAGCGGGTCTTCTTTTCCAGGCCGAGGAAGCGGATCGCTTCCAGCAGCCGCAGGGTGCCGATGCCGTCGACGTCGGCGGTGTATTCCGGCGACTCGAAGGAGACAGCCACATGGCTCATCGCGCCCAGGTTGTAGACCTCGTCCGGCTTGACTTCGCACATGATGCGATTCAGGTTCGAGGTGTCCGACAGATCGCCGTAGTGCAGGAAGAAATTCTTGTTCTCGACGTGGGGATCCTGGTAGATGTGGTCGATGCGCCCGGTATTGAACAGCGAGGCGCGCCGCTTGATCCCGTGTACCTCATAACCCTTCGCGAGCAGCAGTTCGGCGAGGTACGAGCCGTCCTGTCCGGTCACTCCTGTGATCAGCGCTTTTTTCATGTTCTCGCTTGCCTTTCAGGTAGCAGTCCGCATGGGGCTGCCCCTTAAATATTGCAATCTCAGCAATTATTCTACGCAGCTCAATCAGTCCCGCAAGCGCCGATCCGATTGAATCCACCCCTTTAAGTCAACCTTAAGTAGACTTAATTTCCCTCAAAACACGCTTAAAATGCGTTTTCTCGCGTCAACACGACTTTCACCGTCCTGAGCACGATCCACAGGTCCAGCCACAGCGACCAGTTGCGCAGGTAGTCGAGGTCGTACTGGATGCGCGCTTCCATCTTGTCCAGCGTGGCGGTTTCACCACGCAGGCCATTGACCTGCGCCCAACCCGTAATGCCCGGCTTGACCTTGTGGCGCAGCATGTAGCCCTTGATCACCTTGCGGTACTGCTCGTTGTGCGCAACCGCGTGCGGGCGCGGGCCGACGATGCTCATGCGGCCCTGCAGGACGTTGATAAATTGCGGCAACTCGTCCAGCGAGGTGCGGCGCAGGAAGCCGCCGATCTTCGTCAGCCGGCCGTCGTTGCGCTGGGCCTGGGTGACGGTGGCGCCGTTTTCCATCACGCTCATCGAGCGGAACTTGTAGACGATGATCTCCTCGCCGTACAGGCCGTAGCGGCGCTGGCGGAAGATCACCGGCCCCGGCGAACTCAGCTTCACGGCAATGGCGACCACCAGCATCAGCGGCGCCAGCAGCAGCAGGATCAGCGCGGCCAGCACGACGTCGGAGGCGCGCTTGATGGTGCTGTTCAGGCCCATGAAGGGGGTCTCGCAGATGGCGATCACCGGCATGCCGCCGACGTTGTCGAAGCGCGCCTGCATCAGGTCGAAGATATAGACGTCGGGCAGGAAATAGACCGAGGCCGTGGTGTCCTGCAATTCGTCGATCAGCTTGCGGATGCGTGGCTGGGCCGAGATCGGCTGGCTGATGAAGATCATCTTGATGCCGTGTTCGCGCACATACTGCGCCAGCTCGCCGGTCTTGCCCAGCATCGGGTGGTGCATGCCGGCCGGGATGCGGTCGTCGGTGCGGTCGTCGAAGAAGCCGCGCACCGCCATGAAGAGGTTCGGGTGTTTCTCGACCACGCCGGCAAACTTCAGGCCGACGTCGTTGGCGCCCACCACGACTACCGAGCGCACTTCCTTGCTGCGGTTCGGGGAGTTCGCCAGGCGCGCCGCGATGTGGCTGGTCAGCAGGATCGCAGGCGTCGCGATCGCCCAGGTGGCCAGCACGCGGGCGTCGTAGAAGTACTTCAGGCCGCTGGACGAACCGAGGAACCACAGCACGGCCAGGGTAACGGCCCAGCCGAACACGGTATCGCGCCCGTAGGCCCACATGCGTCCGCTGCGCCAGGTGCGATAGGGATCGATGTGCTGGTACACGGCCGACGAAATGAAGAAGGCCAGGATCATCAGCACCAGCATGTAGCCCGAGAACGGTTCGTGGAACAGCAGCGCGGACAGGTACAGCGTTCCCATGATGATCAGGGGATCGAGTACCCGCTGGAAAAACGATATCAGTGGTATGTCATTGACCGTCATAGGAACCTGTTGAAACTGCCTCAGAACTGGGCGTTGGCCGTCAGCGTCACGCTGTTCGACTTGAAGCTGCCAGTACCGAGGACCACGGAGCCGCTGCGCGACTGGTGCGCCACCCCGCCCTGCACCTGCAGCAGGGGGCGCGGATGCCAGGTCGCGCGCAGGCTGGTCGTGCGGATCGCATCGCGGAGGTTGTCCGAACCGGCAAAGTCGCGACGCGGGTTGTAGTTGCGGCGCTCATAGCGGGCGTCGGCATTGACCGAGATCTTGGCGGTCGCATCCCACTGGGCGCCGACGCTGGCGCCGGTGTTCTGGGTATAGCTGACCACCGTGCTTTCGAGCGGGGCGAAATCGCGCCACACCGCCGCCGTGTAGGTCATCTTGCCGCGCGGCTGGTAGGTCGCGTTGATCTTGCCGGCGAAGCCGCTGGTCTTGCCCTCGCCGAAGGAAGGCTGGTCGCGGCGCGTGTAGCCGACCAGGGCGTCCAGGGTGGTCGAGCCGGTCGCCAGCCATCGCACGCGCGCCTTCAGCTCGTCCTGGGTGAAGTTGTCGTTGAAGGCGAAGGGACCGACCGGACGCGGGAAGGGATACCTGCCCTTCACATGGCGCGCCACCAGGCCGACCGTGCTGCCGCTGCGCGCCAGGTAGTCGAGTTCAAGTTCGGAAGCGTCCTCGGTGCGGTTGTTGTAGCGGTTGCTGAGGGCTTCGTAGGTGTACTTGTCGCGCTGGAAGCCGGCCCGCACCCGCCAGGCCGAGTGGAAGCGCCAGGCGCCTTCGGCGTAGCTGCTGCGGGTGCGGCGCAGGTTGCGTTCGTTGCTGCGGAAATCGGTGTACGGGGCCAGCACCTGCTGCAGCGAGGTGCCGATCCTGCCTTCGAGGTGATTTCCGAGTTGCCAATTCCAGTTCGCCTGCAAGTCCTTGCCGTCGTAGTCGAGCTGCTTGAAGTGATCGAAGTTGGTCTTCGACAGCTTGGCGACGAGCGTGATGCGCTGCCGGCTGTAAGTCTTATCGAAGATCAAGCCTGCTTCACGCGTCCACCACGAATCGCCGCGCGTGTTGTCAAAGGCGGGCTGGTCTTCGGGAATGCGCAGCAGGTTGTCATCGTGACCGTAAGCCACGCCGCCGTAGACATGCAGCGCATCATTGGGCCCGGCGCCGGCCGGCACGGCCGGGATCGCAGCGAAGGCGGAGCAAATCAGCAGGGCAAGGGGACGCACGCGGGAATTCAACATGATTGTTTGTCTTCTTAAGGTTAAACGCGCTGGACGGATTTACCAGTACGACCAGTTACCGGTACGGACGACCCAGATCCCGAGCAGGCCGTTGGTCACGGCGTGCGCCAGGATCGGCGACCACAAGCTGCGGTGACGCATGTACAGCAGGCTGTAGGCGGCGCCCGCGACGATGCCGGCCAGCCACAGGTTATGCTCGAAGCCGAACAGCAGGACGGTGATGATGAAGCTCTTGGGACCGAGTTGAGATGGCTCAACCGACTCGAAATTGGCTGCGGCAACCCAGCGCATCAGGAAGGAGCGCCAGAACAATTCTTCCATCACGGGCACGACCAGGGCCGCGCCGAGGATGCGGATGGCGACCAGCAGCCAGTCGATCCGGCCCTCGCTGCGCGGATCGAAACCGGCAGGAGAGCCGAAGATCATCCAGCCGGCGTCCAGGCTGACCCACAGGACCAGCACCACGATGCCGGTGGCGAGCGCGGTCAGGACCGCGGGCGTGGCAAGGCGAAAATGCCTGAGTTCGGAATAGTGGCGCCAGAACAGCGCCAGCAGCAGCACGACGGCTGCGATCTTGGCGGGATACAGCCACAGCAGCGCGGAGGGGGCGACGCCCAGGCGTTCGAGGACGTCGCCGGCGACGATGAAGAACAGGTAGGCCGCGAACGGCAGGATGCGGACCCAGGCCGCACGGCTGAACATGGGTGCATCGGCCGGTCGTGTCACCGCGGCGGGTGGAGCGATGCGTTCGTCATGTTCAGTCATGTCTCTCCGTCAGCAGGCGCCTGGCCTGCGCTCTCTAGCGAGCCATGCTACTCCCCCCTGACGCGCGCCTCGAGGCGCTCCCAGCGTTCCAGGGCATCAAGCAGCAAGTCCTCGATCTCCGCGAAACGTCCGTTGATTCTGCGCGCATCGGCGGGATTGGTCTTGTAAAAGTCTGGCGCATTCAGCTGGGCCGTGATCGCCGACTGCTCGTCTTCAAGGCTGGCGATGAGCTGAGGGAGTTCCTCCAGCTCTCGCTGTTCCTTGTAGCTCAACTTTACCTTCTTGCCAGACGCGTTCTGTGCGCTGGATGACATTTCGTTCGCTTTGACCGGGCTGGTCTTTGCGGCCTCGGCCGGCGCCGCAGCGCGCGCCTTGGCAGCCTCGGCTTTCACGCGTTCCCAGTCGCTGTAGCCACCGACGTATTCGCGCCACATCCCCTGCCCTTCGGAAACGATCACCTCGGTGACGACGTTGTCGAGGAAGGTACGGTCGTGGCTGACCAGGAAGACCGTGCCGCTGTACTCGGCCAGCAGTTCTTCCAGCAGCTCCAGGGTGTCGATGTCGAGGTCGTTGGTCGGCTCGTCCAGCACCAGGCAGTTGGCCGGCTTGGCGAACAGGCGCGCCAGCAGTAGGCGGTTGCGCTCGCCGCCGGACAGCGACTTGACCGGCGAACGGGCACGCTCCGGCGCGAACAGGAAGTCGCCCAGGTAGCTCATCACATGCTTGCGCTGGCCGTTGACCTCGACCCAGTCGCTGCCCGGCGAGATGGTGTCGGCCAGCGAAGCCTCTTCGTTCAGCTGCGCGCGCATCTGGTCGAAGTAGGCCACGTTCAGCTTGGTACCGAGCTTGACCATGCCGCTGTCGGCCGTTTCCTCGCCAAGGATAATCTTGAGCAAGGTGGTCTTGCCGGCGCCGTTCGGACCGATCAGGCCGACCTTGTCGCCGCGCAGCACGATGCCGCTGAAGCCGTCGATGATCACCTTGTCGCCATACGACTTGGAGACGTTTTCCAGTTCCGCCACGATCTTGCCGGAGCGTTCGCCGCTGCCGACGTCGAGCCGCACCTGGCCCTGCTGGTCGCGGCGCGCGGCGCGCTCCAGGCGCAGCGCTTCGAGGCGGCGCACGCGGCCTTCATCGCGGGTGCGGCGCGCCTGCACGCCCTTGCGGATCCAGACTTCTTCCTGGGCCAGCACCTTGTCGAACTTGGCGTTCTCGATCTCCTCGATCGCCAGCAGTTCCTTCTTGCGTTCCTGGTACTTGCTGAAGTTGCCCGGGAAGGACAGCAAGCGGCCACGGTCGAGCTCGATGATGCGGGTGGCGACGTTGTCGAGGAAGCGGCGGTCGTGGGTAATGAACAGCACCGAGCCGCGGTACTCGCGCAGCAGGCCTTCCAGCCACTGGATCGAGCTGAAGTCGAGGTGGTTGGTGGGCTCGTCCAGCAGCAGCACGTCGGGAGCGGACACCAGCGCCACCGCCAGCGCGACCCGCTTCTGCATCCCGCCGGACAGCGTACCCATCTGCGCCTCGCCGTTCAGGCCCAGGCGGCCCAGGGTCGTCTCGACCTTGTTGCCGATGTTCCAGGCGTCAAGCGCATCCAGCTTGTGCTGCAGCTCGTGCATGCGTTCCATGAGCGCATCGTCGTTACCCTGGCCGAACTGTCCGGTCAGCGACTCGTACTCGGCCAGCATCGCCTGCTGCTCGCCCAGGCCGCCGGCGACGGCATCGAACACGGTCATGGCCGGGTCGAACACCGGCTCCTGCTCGACGTAGGCGATCTTGAGGCCCTGCTGCATGACCAGCAGGCCGTCGTCGAGTTTCGAGCGCCCGGAAATGATCTTCAGCAGCGAGGATTTGCCGGTGCCGTTACGGCCGATGAGGCCGACGCGCTCGCCGGCCTCCAGGGAAAAATCGGCATGGTCGAGCAGGGCGACGTGGCCGAAGGCCAGTTGCGCGGAGGTGAGGGAGATGACAGCCATGATCGTGTGCAGCAATGAGGGAAAGGCGCATTGTACCGACTGGCGAGGCCGGATTTCCAATATTGTCTGGATCATCGGCTATAATTGCGGTCGGTTCACGATTCCGGCCTGTTCCGCAGGGTCCGCTCGCCGAACCGCTGAGTCCTCCCCGTAGTACAATGGATAGTACACATGCCTCCTAAGCGTGGGATACAGGTTCGATTCCTGTCGGGGGGACCACTTCTTCACATCGCGGTGTTTCACCGCATCTCAACATCCCGCCTCTCCCTATGAGGCGGCGCAACACCACAGTCTCATCAGGAACCATCCTGAGTCCGGTCATCTCAAAATGCTGTTGGTACTTTTGTTGGTACCTTCATGTCGGCCTCGAACGCATACCAACAGGGCGGACCAGATGGCACTCACAGACACCTTCATTCGGCAGGCAAAGTGGAGCGGCACGAAATCCGGCGACAAGCACAGTGACGGCGGCGGGCTGTATCTCTTAGTTAACGGAGTCGGCAAGTATTGGCGCTTGAACTACCGCTTTGCCGGCAAGCAGAAGACCCTTGCTATTGGTGTCTACCCTGCCGTCCCACTGGCTGCCGCCCGCAAGACGCGAGACAGCGCTCGTGACCGGCCCGGGTTTTTGTAGCCAACTTCAGAGTTAGTCGTCGGCCATAAATTTGATGCCGGATTCGAGCTTTCGCCTGTACTGGCGGGCGAATTCGGCAGGTGCTACTTCTCCAAGGGCCCTGTGAGGACGGCTCTCATTGTATTCCTGCTGCCAGGACAGGATCTGGCTTTTTGCATCGCGCAAGGATTCAAACCAGTGAGCGTTCAGGCATTCGTCCCGAAACGTGCCGTTGAAGGACTCGATAAACGCATTGTCGGGCGGCTTCCCAGGACGGCTGAACTCGATCTTGACTTTGTTGTGGTAGGCCCAGAGGTCGAGGATGTGACTGGTGAACTCACTGCCGTTATCGCAAAACAGCGTCCCAGGAACCCGCCCGCTTTGCTTGATACGGTTTAGTACTGCCACGACATCCGTGCCGGATAAGCGCTGCCCCACTTCAATCGCCAAGGATTCCCGGGTAAAGACGTCGACAATGGTCAGGCATCGAAAACGTGTCCCGTTGGCAAGTTGGTCGGCGACGAAGTCCAGACTCCACGCTTGATCGGGACGTAAAGCCGGTTTTCGTTGTGGCCGCGTGACCTGCGCCTTCGATCGGCGCCCGGGCCGGTAGCGTAAGCCCAAGCCTTCCTCCCGGTAGATCCGATATATCACTCCAGTGCTATGCCGGAAGCCCTCTCGCTTGAGCAGCACGCCGATCTTACGGTAACCGTAGCGCATCCTTGTGATCGCCAATTCCTTCATGCGCTGCCGTAGTGCCGTCTGGGGATCCTTGCAACTCTTGTAGCTGTAGACACGGCGCGCCATCCCGACCAGACGACAGGCGCGGCGCTCCGACGTGCTATAGCGGCTCTTGAGGTAGTCCACGATCACTCGTCGCTTATCCGTCCTCACCACTTTTTTTTGATGACGTCAGCCAACATTGCCTTGTCCAGGCTGAGCTCGGCAACGATCTTTTTCAGGCGCTCGTTCTCTTCCTGTAGCTGCTTGAGCTGCCGGGCCTGATCGCTATCGAGTCCTGCGTACTGCTTCTTCCATCGATAGAACGTCTGCTCCGAAATGCCGATACGACGGATCAGGTCGGCAACAGGTAGGCCTGCCTCCGCTTCCTTCAGGACCGCAACAATCTGCTCGACTGCAAATCGTTTTCGTTTCATGCAAAACTCCTTCCATAAGGACAGTTTCGCCGAAAACTAACGTTGTCGCTGGCTACATTTTTTCAGAGCCGATCACTGGATTATTGCCCGCTAAAGTGTCCGATGGACGCAGTCAAGGTAGCGCCACAAGTAATTTTATGCCCATCATAGGCAACGGCGATGCCATCGATGACGTGTGTTGGGTCGCCTTCGGCAATCGTACAATTGTTATGCCCGTTGATGGGACAACTGCATGAATCGCCAACGCGAGCGACCGCGATGCCGCCGACCGTGAAATGCGTGGCGCTCACACTGTCGACCTTGCCGCCGTGGGACGTGGCGTCCCCGAGACGGATCACGTTGCCCATCGCTCAGCCTTTCTTCTCGGGCCCAGCCCCTTCACCCCAGCCGCCTTCGGTCGTGCCGCCTGTGGCATCCTTTGAAGGATCATCCATCGGGGAGGTTTGTGCGATTGTCGGTGGCTGCGCCGCCACATCGGCACGAGCAGGCACATCATCGTAGCCAACCAACTTCCAGACCGTGGCCGTACGGTACGAAGGCCGTTCTCCCTTGAGTTTTTGCCATATCGACGGTTCGCCAAGCGAGACGACATGCGGCATACGTTCGCCGGCCTTGATATGTTGACGCTGGCTACCTGCTCGGTCGTACGATTCGCTGGGCTCCCAGCAACCGGTCTGTGGACAGTTGCGCCCGGTTGCCGCAAGCTCACCAAGCGGACGACGCAATCTTGAATCGGCTTCCGCTGTCTTAAGCGACGCGGCACTCGTCGGGCGCACGCGGATCGTGCTGGTGATCTTGTCCCATACAGCGATGGCCTCTTCGTCGGTGAGGCTGGCCTTGGTGGCGCCAGCGGCGTTGTCGGCAACGCCTGTTTGCATCTGTATTTCTGCATACGGTTTCAGTGCGTCTGCCGGCACACCCCTAAAATCCATTGCGAAATCATGGATCGAGTGTACTTCCGCCCGTTCTGGCGTACGCGATAAGGCTTCAAAGCCGTTTGTCCAATCATGGATCTGGCGCGCTCCCCTTCGCAAGTCTTTAGTCTTGAGCAGTGGATGGTTAGGATCCTGCGCTTTCTCCCCCTG
This sequence comes from Massilia sp. 01N417, assembly GCF_056399645.1. NCBI lineage: Bacteria > Pseudomonadati > Pseudomonadota > Betaproteobacteria > Burkholderiales > Oxalobacteraceae > Massilia > Massilia sp. 01N417. Next base: position 122,990 of record NZ_JBFTRS010000015.1, read on the forward strand.
CTCAAGCCGATCAAGTCGCCACAACAGCGAATCGCTTTCGGAGTAATGCGGATTCGACGGCCCGACAAAAATCGACAGATGGGTGTCCGGAAATTCCGTGAGGCGGAAACCGATTCGAATTAGTTCAGCACGCGACTCTTTATTCGCACCCGGTTCATCTGAAAGGAAGGCGTTTTGGATGCAGTTGCCGGGCTCATTAGGAATTTCACCTTCAACATGCCGGCGTAAACGGCGGGCGATACTTGATATTTCTGCTATTGTGCCATCTTTATCATCTTGCAAAGGACGCGCATCGATAACAACGCCATCACCGTTGATTTTGAAGTATCCGTTAATTTTTAGGTCAGTAAGGGCTTCAAAACCATCGTATCCCGTAATTATTTTCCCATCGGGTCGATTTACGTTGTCGACCGATAGCAATAGTGGCACATCGTCGTGATATATTGCCTTTTCGCTTTTTAATTCATCAATGAATTTTTGCGCCAACTCTTGGACGTAGTCTACACCGCCAGGGTAAACAGTGACACCGAGTGGCACATCAACGTTTCCCCATGCGACGATTGCAGATGCAGGCACGTCGACCATAAATCGTCCAAAGCAGACTGTCTTGGTCTTTTCAAACATGGCTTGCAGACGAGGGGTGAGTGCGGTCATATTCGGTGTCTTCCATTCTTTGTGGTTACGGTCACAAGCTGTCAGGAAAAGAACCGCAATGGCGAGCGGAACCAGAAACAGGCGCTTGGTCGTGATCATATGCACGTTCATCCCTTTTCACCGTTCCATGTTGCCTTCTGTGCGATGCGCACAATGCTGTACAACGTCGAGGCTACAGCTCGTGGATCTTTGTAACTGGACTGGTGTTCGTAGCCAAACTGGCGAAAAACACCTCTGAATTTGCCGCTTTTCAACTGATGATCGGCAGATTGGGCAGGCACGGTCTGATCGCCTGGCGCACTAGCTGGACGAAGCGTGGCATAGATTGAATTGGGTACGGCTGCACCGACGCGTGGGGCAAACGCCTTGTCGGGATGATCCCAGTTCCAACGGACTAGTTCTATCTTACCCTGCCGCGTGTCACTAATGATGGGCCAGTTTTTCCATTCATTAGGGTCAGCGCAGTTCTTACTAATCTCCCACACCACTTCCCCGAAGCTACGTCGCTCCGGATCGACACCATAATGCGCGTAGCTGTTCGGGTGAAATGTATCGAGAATCGTGTTATGGAAAATCTGGGCCTTGTCGAGATAGAGACATGTGCGCTGGAATGTGCCGCCGCCATGTCTTGGCGGCAGACCAGAGGGATTGATCCAATCTTCGCGGAACAACGCATACCACTTGCCCCGAAGTTTGTAGATCTCATTGTACGGATCACCTTGCTTCGGCAATGCTTCCAAATCACGCCCGTTGTGCTTTACGCGTAACCAGCCATTTCCATAGGCCTCGGTAGGCAGTAACTGCAGTCCGCCCGGCGCATTCGCCAGCACTGCGGTCACCTCATCGCCATAATTACCGGCCACCTTGGTAGCAAGACTTTCTTGCGGTCCGTGTATCATGCCAGGGTCCTCGAAACCCGCCTTCATTCTTTTGTAGGCAGCCGGGGCGCCGATGGCGGGCATTACACCATGCACGATGCCCAGCACCTTGTCCTGCAAGTTGCCATATTTTGGGTGAACCAGCGCCCGCCCGACCAGGCCGCCCATGGAATGGGTTACGACAATCACCTGATTGCACTCATAACCTGACTGGTTGAAATCATCGATGACCTTGTTGATACGCCTGGCGATAATTTTGGCGCTGTCGCCATTCGATTGCAGCCAGTTATAGCCAAATGCATACACGGCAAACCAGCAGCCGCTTACAACCTTTTTGAGCTCATCCTCAGTCAAAGCCTGCTGCGGCAGAGCAGGATCCGGGCTCCATAAACGAGGGTTAATACCGACGACATCGCGCCACTCCTGCCGGAGCTTGCCTTCCGAAAAAGTATTGTTGAGGCGTGATTCAAGATACTGCAGCAACTCACCATAGCTTTTAAAAAATACTTCACCCCAGCCGCGCGCTCGCGCCTTTTGCACGGCGGTACGCTGGCTCGTCGCAGCACATGAATCTTCCATCAGCAATGGCGACTGGAAGTTCTTGTCGAGTTCGACGTTACCATGCCGTTTATCGCCGCTGACTTCGGATGGGCCGGAGGGATCATAAACATCCACAGTGGTTTGCAGCGGATCTAGCCGTAGCTGGCGGCCTGCCCGGCTGTCATTGGCTGCGCCGCTTATATTCGTCGGACCAAGAATGTCTGGCCGCCAGGCGACGTTTTCATCTTGATGCAATTCCTGTTGCCTCTGCGCACTCATGCGCAAATTCGACCCCATTATCCCCGGCAGAAAAATGATCGGCAGTACCCGCTTGGGTAGAAACTTGGCGCACTGCGGCCGCTTGTCCTGCTTCGGTGTCGCAAACCCTTCAGCCTTGCGCGCGGCGCCGGGATTCAGTTGCGCGGGTAACGGGTGTTCTGCAGTTGCCATCGATTTCGCCCTCCTGTAGTCAGTCGTCGAGTGCCTCGATGCTGTAGCGGCCAAAAGGCACGGCACTGGCAAAGCGCTCTGTCAGCCCGTTCGCATCGGTCCGCCCCTCGAACGTGCGCCCGTCTTCGGTGGTGATGCGATAACGCTGGTTCTTCATCGGCTCGTCAGTTCCCACCCAGCGCAGCACGGTCTGCTGGTCGTGCTGCGTCTCGCCCTTCGGCAGCGTCACGGTGGCGGGAGCGCCGCCGCCCGGCCCGACGTGCGCGAACTTTGACGACTTGATGGTGTGCTCGCCGCTGCTCTGCTGCGTGATGGCGCCACCGCCGATATCCACCTGCGCACCCTGCGCCACGATGCGGACCTTGGGCGCCTGTAGCACGATTTCCTCGGCGGCGGTCAACACGATGCGCTTCGATGACGTGGCCTCGATGTCGTCGCCATGCGTCTGCAGTTCGAGCTTGCCGCTGGCGCCGATGAGCTTGATGCCGAGCCGGTGGGCGAACAGGCTGATGCTCTCCGACACACGCGCCAGCAGTTTTCTGCCGACCGAAAGCTGGGTATTGCCGATACTGACCATATCAACATGCGTTTGCGCCCCGATCGCGATGTTGTCTTGGCTAGTCACTGCAACGCCCGCAGGCGCGGAGAGCGCCACAACGGGCTGGCCGCCGGCGCCTGCTCTATCCTTCTCGGTATTGCTGCCGGCTTCCCACTGCTTCAGGTAGTCGATCAGCTGGGTGAGTTCCTTGCCATCGGTACCGTCCACATGGTGCGTTGACGCCAGTTCGGCCAGTTGCTGCTGCACGCCCTGTAGGGCTTTCGCCAGGCCGATCAGCTCAGCGCGATCGAGAAGTTTGCCGCTGGCGCTCTGGCGAGCGGAGGCACTAATCAGCACCCCTTGCGCTCCTCGCACYGCAACCGCATGGTCGCTGCGCAGCTCCGCCCCTTCACCGCGCGCGTCGCCCTTGCCATCGTTGCGCGGATGGGTAAGCCAACCAAGATTCAATTCACTGTGGCCGTGTTGGGACGACAGTTGCGCATTGATCTGCCCCGGAGTGTCGTCAAGGCGCAGCTGGTTGTAGCGGGTGCCTTCTACTTCCTTGCTCTTGATGCCGGCCAGGTATTTGTTGCCGGGCAGCGCGCCAATGTGGCTGAACGTAGGCGGCGGAGCCATGCGGCCATAGACCCGGGCGACGATAATCGGTTTGTCGGGGTCTCCTCCGAGGAAGTCGACGATGACTTCATCGCCCACGCGGGGCAGCATACTCGCGCCCCAATGATTGCTGGCCCAGGTGCTCGCTACTCGTATCCAGGCAGAGTCGCGATCGCTATCGCTGGCGCCGGTTCCTTGGGCATGAGTGTGGTCTTCCATCCTGGTGCCGGGAAAGCGCACTTTAACCCGTCCATATTCGTCGCAATGTACTTCCTCGTCGGGAGGGCCGACCACAATCGCGCTTTGCAGCTGCGGACGGGGCAAATCGGTACGTGGATCGAACGCGGACACGATCGGAATGCCGCGGCGTACGCAGGCAAAGCGATTCGTGTAGCGCATACCGCGCTCTTCGCTGGCTTGCCGCAGCGCACCGGCGGAACGCCCGTCATCCCATCGATTGAGCGCAAACAGACGCTGCACACGGTCGCTAAGAGTCTTGGGAAGGTTGTTTTCCGCATCCACCTCCAGGCGCGTGATGACGAACTCCCTCTCCTTCGGGGGATGAGTGTCGATTTCGAGATGGCCGCTTAAGGCGATCCATTGCCCGACACAGAGCGCGCGAACACTTCCTTCACCGTAGAAGGACTTGGATTCGTACTCGTGGCGCTTCATGCGCAGCTCGCCGAGATTCCGGTAATCCTCTCCGTCCTCGCCGGCATGCGGGACGTCGATCAGATAGTCATCGAGACTGAATGCGAACCGGTTGCCCATCGTCCCCTGGTCGATGCGCGACGGCGTATGACTGCTCATCGGCCGGCCCTGCATGTAATCCATGGTCAGGCGGCTGGCATTACCCGGCTTGAGCGTGCGGACCGGACTCCACGCGAAAATGGTGTCGCTTGCTTCGGTACCGTCATCGCGGTGGTAGCGGACGGTGCCAGCAGCATTTTGCGGTAGCGTGAATGCGTCGTCGCACAGTACCAGTGCATGGGCTGGCATGTCCTTGCTTTGCGACTGAGTGGCTTGCCCTGACCGGATGAACCACGCAATGCCGCGGCGCTTCCACAAGCGGCGCAAGAAGTCGGCATCCGACTCGTTGTGCTGCATCGTAAACTCCCGGGCGGGATAGCTGCCGACCACATACGACCAGTCCATGTCGAATGCCTTGGCCAGCACGGGATTATTCTGGCGCCATTCGTCCAGGATGACCTGGGTGATATCCAGCTCGTTCAGGTTGCGGAAAACGCGGGTATTGGTACGCTGCTCCATCAGGGCGAGGGCATCGCGCACCACCAGTTCGTAGGTCGCCAGGCCGCCATCGCTCTGGCCGGCGGCGGCCTGCGCCACGATGCCACACACGGCGCGCAGATCGCCGCGGTCGGTCACGAACTGCAGTTCGACCGGCAGCGCGATGAATTCTTTCAGGGGGAGATCGGCGCGTGCCGATACGCACAAGAGCCGGTATTCCAGTCCTCCGCATAGCGTTTCAGTTCCGGTGACACATTTGACCAGCAGGACGTTGCTAAGGACCTGCTGCCCTTGCGACAGTCGCACACGAATGGGGCGATTCGCTTCGGTCAACCCGGCGAATCCTTCGACCAAGCCATGGAAGTTCATTCAGTCGCCATTAAAATATTTGTTGTCGTAACACGTTCCAAAAAATTAATGGTACGTATCTAGAACAACAATATCTTTGACAATGAGCAATCTCTTGCTTGGCGCTATTTGTAGCTTGTTGGTGCCATCTTTCGAACGAACGGTCCGAAACATTTAGTCGAAACGTTCTCACCAAGCGCTGAAGTTGTTAGTACTTTGGTTGGTATCTGACCGACGATTGCTCAGCCCAACCCATGGCTCATGCGGGATTACGCCGGTTTTTCGATTCCTGTCGGGGGAACCACGATGCACGATTGGCTCACCCGATGGATCCAGCCCGGTGTGAGTTTCCGTGACCATGCCAAGCAACTGATCCCGCCCACAGCCGGCAGCAGATCCAGCAAGTGATCGACACCTTCCGCACCTCGCTCATCAAGAAGGACAAGGAAACTTTCCTGCGGCTGTTCCTGAAGGACGACCTCACCTGGACCGGCGTGACGACCGACGGTCCCGCCGCCGAAGAATTCATCAGGCCGGCACCTCGTCGGCGGCGCCGGAGTTCGCGCCGCTGCAGACACTGGCGCCGGCACCCGCCCCCAGCATCCCGCCGACCTTCTCGACCAGCGCCGTCATCGCGAAGGGCTTGGTCAGGAGTTCCATCTGCGCCGGCAGGGTGTCGTTGCGCATCACCGTGCTTTCCGCGTAGCCGGTCACCAGCAGCACCGGAATCTGCGGCCACAGCATGCGCACCTGGTCGGCCAGCTGGCGGCCGTTCATGCCGTTCGGCAGGCCGATGTCGGTGACCAGCATGTCCGGGCGCCCGCCGCGGCCGCGTTCCTGCAGCTGGCGCAGGGCCTGGGGCGCGTCGGCCGCTTCCATTACCGTATAGCCCTGCAGGCGCAGGACTTCGGCCATCACGCAGCGGATCTCGGCCTCGTCGTCGACCACCAGCACCGTGCCCTTGCGGCTGGCGGCCGGCAGCGGGGCGTCGCCGTCCGCGACCTCCGGCAACGGCGCTTCGGCGACCAGGCGCGGCAGCAGCATGCGCACCTCGGTGCCCTTCCCCTGCATGGAATCGATGCGCACATGGCCGCCCGACTGGCGCGCGAAGCCGTACACCATCGACAGTCCGAGCCCGGTGCCCTGGCCCATCGGCTTGGTCGTGAAGAAGGGATCGAAGGCGCGCGCCAGCACGTCCGGCGGCATGCCGGCGCCGCTGTCGCGCACCGTCACCAGCACGTATTCGCCGGGCTTCAGGTCGCCGTAGCGGCCGGCCTGCAGCGGCGAGATCACCGCATTCTCGGTCTCGATCACGATCACCCCACCTTCCGGCATGGCGTCGCGCGCGTTGTTGGCCAGGTTCAGCAGCGCACTCTCCAGCTGGTTCGGGTCGCACAGCGTAGTCCACGGGGTCGAATGCAGCTGGGTGCGCAGGGTGATCGAGGGGCCGGACGAGCGCTTGACCAGCTCGATCATCGACATCACAAGGGCGTTCACGCTGGTCGGCTTCGGGTCGAGGGCCTGGCGGCGCGAGAAGGCCAGCAGGCGGTGCGTGAGCGAGGCCGCGCGCTGGGTCACGCCGAGGGCGGCGTCGATGCGCGCCGGCAGGTCGCCGGTCTGGCCCATGCGCAGGCGCAGCTTCATCAGCTCCAGGTGGCCGGCCACCCCCGCCAGCATATTGTTGAAGTCGTGCGCCAGGCCGCCGGTCAGCTGGCCCACCGCTTCCATCTTCTGCGACTGGCGCAGCGCGTCCTCGGCCTGGCGCAGGGCGTCGGCCTGCTGTTTCTCGGCCGTGATGTCGCGCGCCACGCCGTACAGCAGCTCGCCTTCCGGCGAAATCGTCCACTGCACCCAGCGGTGCGAGCCGTTCTTGTGCAGCACCCGGGTCTGGTAGCCGACCAGGGGCGTGCCCTGGGCCAGGATGCCCATGTGGACGGCGACGTCCTCGCGGTCGTCCGGATGCACCATCTCCATGAAGGGCCGGCTGGTCGCCTCCTCGGCGCTCCAGCCGAAGGCATCCGTGAAGGCCGGGTTGACGGTCAGGAAGCGCCCGGTCGCCAGCGAGGCCGCCGCCATCACGTCCGGCGAGATCCGCCACAGCCGGTCGCGGTCGACGGCGTGGGCGGCCACCTGGTGGCTCAGGTCGTCGTTCAGGCGCCGCAGCTCGTCGATCGCGCGCACCTTACCGGTGGTTTCGAACACCGTGCACAGGATGCCGGCCACCTGGCCGTCCTCGTCACGTACCGGGCTGTACGAAAAGCTGTAGTGATGCTGGGCCGGATAGCCGAGGCGCGTGCTGGTCACCGGCAGGTCTTCGAAATAGCTGGCTTGGCCCGCCCAGGCGCGTTCCGCGATCGGGCCGACCGTGTCCCAGGCCTCGCTCCAGACCTCGCGGAAGGGGCATCCGAGCGCCGTCTTCAGGCCCAGGATGGGAAGGTAGGCGTCGTTGTGGAAACTGATGAACTCAGGGCCCCAGCACAGGAAATTCGGGAACTTGGAATTGAGCACGCTGCCCAGCGCGATGCGCAGGGCGGACGGCCAGGACGTCATCGGTCCCAGCGGCGTCGCCGACCAGTCGTGCGCGGCTATACGTTCTCCCATCAGGCCGCCGCCCGTGAGAAAGCCGAAAGAAGAAGTCACCGTCCTGTCCATCCTGAAGCGCTCATCCGGCCGATTGTAATAAGAAACAATGGCTGGGCGGCGCGCAATTGGCACAGGCTGGCGGTCCCGCTCTGTGCGGTGACGCGCCTTACAGGGGCGCGAGGCGGCGCGCTTCCTCGAGCTTGCGCAGCACCGCGGCGCCGGCGGTCTCGAGTTCGCGTGCGAGCGCAGCCGCCGCCAGCGGCAGTGCGGCCTGGGTCTCCAGCGCGGCGGCGGCGTTCAGCAGGCCGAGGGTGCGGCAGCCTTCGGCCAGGCGCGCGAGCTGGGCGCGGGCGGCGTCGAACTGGCCGGCGCCCAGCAGGCGCTCGACGTCGGCGCCGGCGCTCGCCAGCTGGCGCTGCAGGCCGCCCAGGTAGAGCAGCAGCCGGGCGCCGTCGATGCCCAGCCTTTCCATGGTGGCGTGCGGGCGTTCGTCCGCCTGTTCTTCCTGCCGGGAAAGGCTGTCCAGGTAGCCGCGCACCTTGCCGGCGTCGAAGGGCTTGACGATGTAGCCGTCGGCGCCCAGGCCGATCGCCTGCTCCATGGTGGCGCCGTCGCCGGCGGCCGAGACCAGCACGAAAGGCAGGCCGGCAAAGCGCTCGTCGGCCTTGACCCGGGCCAGCAGCTCCATGCCCGACAGGCGCGGCATGCGCAGGTCGCAGAACAGCATTGCCGGATGGACGCCGGCGTCGAGCTGGCGCCAGGCCTCCTCGCCGTCCTCGGCTTCCAGCACCTCGTAGCTGCCGGCGCTGTCGATCATGTGCATCAGCATCATGCGCGACACCACGTCGTCATCGACTATCAAGACCTTCATGGCGTCTCCGCTGTTGTTATTAAGCAAATTATACCCAGTGCCCGGGCGCGCACGATTCACGCCGTGGTTTCCTCGAAACGCGCCAGCACGGCCAGCAGCTCGGGCAGGCGCGCCCTCACCTCGTCCAGGCGGCCGGCGTCGGCTTCGCTCTCGAGCTCGGTGCACAGCCGGTGCAGCTCGGCCTCGCCCAGGTAGCTGGCGCTGCCGCGCATGCCGTGCAGCAAACGGCCGCAGGCTTCGGTGTCGCCGGCTGCCAGCGCCGCGTCGAGCTCGCTGCGACGGCGCGGCAGGTCGGCGGCGAAGGCGGTGCGCATCTTGCCCATCATGTCGCCGGCGCGGCGGCCGAACTTCGGCGTGATGCCGACCGGCGCCGGCGGGTCGGACAGCGCCGGGCCGCTGGACACGCCGAACATGGCGTCCAGCTCGGCCGTGGTCGGCTTGGCGGCCGGCGCGCGCACTTCCGGCGGCACCATCGGCTGCAGTTCGATTCCGCGCTGCAGCTGGCGTTCGATCGCGCGGCTCAGGTGGAAGTGCAGCTGGATGTCGTCGATCGGCTTGGTGAGGAAGGCGTCCATGCCGCAGGCCAGGTAGCGCGAGCGGTCTTCCTCGCTGGCGTTGGCGGTGAGCGCGACGATCATCAGGTGCTGGTCGAGCACCGGCGCCTCCATCGGGCCGCCGGCGCGGATCAGGCGGGTGGCGGTGGCGCCGTCCATCTCGGGCATGCGGCCGTCCATCAGGATCAGGTCGTAGCGGCTGCGGGCGCAGGCCGCCACCGCCAGCACGCCGTTCTCGACCACGTCGACCTGGTGGCCCAGCTCTTCCAGCATCATGCGCGCGATGATCTGGTTGGTCGGGTAATCCTCGGCGCACAGCACGCGCAGGCGGTGGGTGTGCGGCTCGCGCGCCACCTGCGCCACCACCGGCGGCTGCACGCCGTCGGCCAGCGGCAGCACGAAGCTGAAGGTCGAGCCGCGGCCCGGCGTGCTGGCGGCGCCGATCGTCCCGCCCATCAGTTCGACCAGTTGGCGGCAGATCGCCAGTCCCAGGCCGGTGCCGCCGTAGCGGCGGGTGGTGCCGGCGTCGGCCTGCTCGAATTTCTGGAACAGGCGCGGCAGCGCGTCGGCCTCGATGCCGATGCCGGTGTCCTCGACCGAGAAGCGGATCATGTTGCGCCCCGGCGCGTCGACCTGGTCCTCGGGCCGGCGCTCGACCCGCACCGTCACGGAGCCGCTCTGGGTGAACTTGAAGGCGTTGCCGACCAGGTTGACCAGGATCTGGCGCAACCGGGTCGGATCGCCCACCACGAAGCGCGGCAGGTCGTCATCCAGGCGGACCGCGAAGCCCACGCTGTGGGCGCCGGCCTGCTCCTCGAACAGGGTGAGCACGTGGCCGATGGTTTCGTCGAGGGCGAAGTCGATGTTCTCGATGGTCAGCTTGCCGGCCTCGATCTTCGAGAAATCCAGCAGGTCGTTGATGATCGCCAGCAGCGACTGCGCATTGGCCTGGCCGCGCAGGATCTGTTCGCGGGTCGTGTCCTTCAGCAGGCCGTCGCGCAGGGCGAAGCCGAGCATGCCGATCACGCCGGCCAGCGGGGTGCGCATCTCGTGGCTCATGTTCGCCAGGAATTCGGACTTCTGGCGCGTGGCGTCCTCGGCACGCTGCTTGGCCAGGTACAAACGCTCCTCGTTCTCCTGCAGGGCGCCGTTGGCGCGCGCCAGCTCGTCGGTGCGGCGGCGGACCTGGCGCTGCTGCTCGCGCAGCTCGGCGGTCTGGCGCTCAAGCTGGCGGTTCTGCTGTTCGATGCGCTCGGTACGCGCGCTGACCTGCAGCTCCAGCAACTCCTTCTGGCGCCGCAGGCCGTCCACGCGGATGCGGAACACGCCGTAGCCGATGCCCAGCACCAGCAGGACCACGACGCCGCGGAACCACCATGTCTTCCAGTACGGCGGCAGCACCACGATCTTGAAGGAGGCCGGGGCGTCGCTCCAGACCCCGTCCTTGTTGGCGGCGCGCACCTGGAAGGTGTACGCGCCCGGGTCGAGGTTGGTGTAGGTGGCGAAGCGCTTGCCGGCATCGGCGGCGATCCAGTCCTGGTCGAAGCCGACCAGGCGGTAGGCGAAGCGGTTGCGCTGCGGGGCCGCGAAGTGCAGCGCCGAGAACTCCAGCGTGAACACCGTGTCTTCCGCGGTCAGCGTGATGCCTTTCGCGCTTTCCAGCGGCCAGGACGCCAGGCCCGGATGGTCCTTGTTCACCGGCGCGCCGAAGATCTGCATGCCGGTGATCACGGCGCGCGGCGCGATCAGGTTGTCGTGCAGGGCGCGCGGGTGGAAGGCGGTGATGCCGTTGTTGCCGCCGAAGTAAAGCGTGCCGTCGGGCGCGCGCAGGGCCGAGGCGTCGAAATACGCGCCCTCGATGGTGCCGTCGGCGGCGTCGTAGTTGCGCCAGCTGCCGCTGACCGGATCCAGGCGCGCGATATTGCTCGAGGTGCTGACCCAGATCTGGCCATCCTGGTCTTCCAGCATGGCCGCCACCGCATCGTCGTGCATGCCGTCGCGGCTGGTGTAGCGCTGGAAGCGCGGGGTGCCGTCGCTGCCCACCACCATCTTGTTCAGGCCGACCGCGGTGCCGACCCACAGGTTGCCCAGATGGTCTTCCAGCAGGTAGTGCACCTCGTCGTGGCTGAGGCTGGTGATGTCGGCCGGATCGTGGCGGAAGTGGCGGAACTTGCCGGTCGCGCGGTCGAGCAGGTCGAGGCCGTCGAAGGTGCCGACCCACATCCGGCCCTGGCGGTCCTCGAGCATCGGCCGCACGATGTTGTCGGCCAGGCTGGCGCCCTCGGCCGGGTTGTGCTGGTAGGTGACCAGCTTGCCGCTCTTCGGATCCAGCCGGTGCAGGCCGCCGCGGGTGGCGATCCACAGTACGCCGTCGCGCGCCACCATCAGGTTGCGCACGAAGTTGGCGTTGGCATCGCCGGTGGACAGCGTGCGCCGCGTCAGGCGGCCGCTCTTCGGGTCCAGGTGGACCAGGCCGTTGCGGGCGCCGATCCACAGGCCGCCGTCGCGGTCGACGGCCACCGCGGTGGCCATCGCATCGCCCGACAGCCCGGCCTCACCCGGCGCCAGGCGCCAGGTCTTTTCCTGGCGGGTGAGCGGATCGAAGTGGTGCAGGCCGCCGTTACTGGCCAGCCACAGCTTGCCGCCGGCGTCGGCGACGATGCCGCGCACCTTGTTGTCGTTGAGGGTGATCGGCAGGTCGGGGCCGCGCACGATGCGCGCGAAGCCGCCGCCGCCGAGGTCGGCGCGCGAGACCCCGCCATACCAGGTACCGGTCCAGAAGGTGCCGACGCGGTCGCTGTACAGGGCCGAGACCTGGTTGTCGCCGAGGCTGAAGTTGTCGGTGATGCGGTGCGGATGGTTCTCGAAGCGGCCGGCCGCCGGCAGCCAGCGGTACAGGCCGCTATCGTGGGTACCGACCCAGACCTGGCGCTCGCCGTCCTGGTAGAGCGCGCTGACCTCGCCCGGCGGCATGCCGTTCGCCTCGCCGAACAGGGTCAGCGCTTCCGCCCCGCCCTGCCCCTGGGCTTTGGAATCCAGCGCGCGGCGTTCCAGGCCGCCCATGCTGCCGATCCACAGCCGGTGGCTGGCGTCGAGCAGCAGGGCCTGGACCACGTCGAACTTGCCGCCCTGCGGCGAGCGGTGGTGGTTGAAGCGCATCAGGTCCGGCTCGATGCTGTCCAGCCCGTTCGCCGTGCCGACCCACAGCCGGCCGCCGGGATCCAGCGCCAGCGAGCTCAGATTGTCGGAGGACAGGCTGTCGGCCACGCCGGGCACGTGGTGCCAGGTGGCGAAGCGCTTGCTGGCGATGTCGAAATGCTGCAGGCCGTCGCTGGTGGCCAGCCACAGGCCTTCCTTGCCGTCGTCGGCGATCGCGCGGATGTGGCGGTTGCCGTTGCCGCGCTTGGCCGGCTCGTCCGGCAGATAGCTGGAAAAGCTGCCGCTGTCCGGATGGTAGAGGGCGAGGCCGCCGTCGGTGCCGATCCACAGCCGTCCCTTGCGGTCGACGTAGAGTACGCGTACCCAGTTGTTCACCAGCGAGCTCGGATCGCCGACCACGTTGCGGAAGTTGGTGAAGCGGTAGCCGTCGTAGCGCGACAGGCCGGACTGGGTGCCGAACCACATGAAGCCGTCGCGGTCCTGGACGATGGCCAGCACCGATTCCTGGGCCAGCCCGTCGTCCACCGACAGGTGTTCGAAGCGCAAGGTCGGGGTCGGCGCGCCGGACGCCGTCCCGCCCAGCAGGCACGCCAGGGTCAGCAGCAGCAACGCGCAAAGGCGCTGCAGCGAGCGCCCTGCTAGTTCATGTTTAGTATCCACAAAGCAAGGGTAGCAAAGTCTGCCGCCCCTTTGTTGGATAAATACACTTTTGCTATCGTTTTTAGTCGCCTTTTGCCACACCTTCGCGACGCGGGTCGGCGCCGCCGAACCATAGCGGCACGCCATGGATGTCCATGCGTTCGATGCCGTGCAGGCCGGAGTTCTGGTCGAACACGCGCACCGTGTGGCCGCGCGCCTTCAGCTGCTCGATCTCGGCCGCCGGGAAGCGCCCCGCCTCGAGCTCGGTCGGACCGTTGCGGCTGCCGAAGTTAGGCAAGGCGATCGCTTCCTGCACGTTGAGCCCCCAGTCGAGGGTGCCGACCAGCACCTTGGCCACGTAGTTGATGATCAGCGGTCCGCCAGGCGAACCGATCGCCTCGACGAAGCGGCCGGTCTTCTTGTCGAACACGATGGTCGGGCTCATCGCGCTGCGCGGGCGCTTGCCCGGCTCGACCCGGTTGGCGATCGGGCCGCTGGCGTCGCGCGAATCGAAGGAGAAATCGGTCAGCTGGTTGTTGAGGATGAAACCGTCGACCATCTGGCGCGAGCCGAAGGCATCCTCGACGCTGGTGGTCATCGACAGGCCGGCGCCGTACTGGTCGACGGCCACGATGTGCGAGGTCGAATGCGCCTCGATCGAATTGTCCAGGCCCCAGTTCCAGGCGGTTTCCACGCCCGGCGGATTGCCGGCCTCGGCCTTGCCCATCGAGCGCGGCCCGATCAGGCTTGCGCGTTTGCCCAGGTAGTTCTTGTCCAGCAGGGCCGGGATACCGCGGCCTGGCAGCGGCACGAAATCGGTGTCGGCGGCGTAGCGGTCGCGGTCGGCATAGGCCAGGCGCCCGACTTCCGAGAACAGGTGCACCGCGTCGGCGTTCGGAATGCCGTTGGCCGGTGCCAGCGCCTTCATGTCGCGGGTCTCGAACATGCCCAGCATCTGGGCCACGGCGATGCCGCCCGAGGACGGCGGCGGCATGCCGCACACGGTATAGGCGCGGTAGTCGTTGCAGACCGGCTCGCGCAGCTTCGGCTGGTAGGCGGCGATGTCGGCGGCGGTGAGCAGGCCCGGGTTGGTCGGGTGGCTCTTGACCTTGGCTTCGATGTCGCGCGCGATGCGGCCGGTGTAGAAGACGTCGGCGCCGCCCTCGGCGATCTCGCGCAGGGTGCGCGCCAGCGCCGGGTTCTTGAGGACGTGGCCGACCGGCCAGGGCTTGCCGTCCGGGCCGTAAAAATAGGCGCGCGCGGTCGGATCCTTGCCGATGTAGGCGTCGCCGGCCAGCAGCTGGTGCAGGCGCGGGCTGACCTTGAAACCGTTCTCGGACAGGCGGATCGCCGGCCCGAACAGGGTCTTCCAGGGCAGCTTGCCGTGCTGCTTGTGGGCCAGGGCCAGCATGCGCAGCACGCCCGGCGCGCCGGTCGAACGGCCGCCGACGATCCCCTCGGTGCGCGACAGCGGGCTGCCGTCCGGGTGCTGGAACAGGTGCTCGTCGGCTTTCGACGGCGCGGTCTCGCGGCCGTCGAAGGCCTGCACCTTCTTGCCGTCGTAGTACATCAGGAAGGCGCCGCCGCCGATGCCGGAGGATTGCGGCTCGACGAGGGTCAGCACCAGCTGGGTCGCGATGCCGGCGTCGATCGCCGTGCCGCCCTGCTTCAGCATCTCGTAGCCCGCCTCGACCGCCAGCGGATTGGCCGCCGCAACCATGTAATTGCGCGCGGCCCAGCCGGACTTCTGCTGGTAGCCGGTGGCGGCTTCGGGGGCGCGTTGGAGTGAATCCTGGGCGAGGACAGGGAATTGGATGCTGGCCAGGACGGCCGCGAGGACGATCAGCTTCGACTTCAACTTCATTCGGTTCTCCGGAAAAAAACAGGGCGTGCAGCCGAAGGTGTTGTCGACCCGCACGCCCGATATCACGGAGCATCCTACATCAAATGAACAAGTTGCTCACGGCAAGGCCGCGCTTGCCTATCCTCTGCCGATCATTTCGGCTGCATGCGGATCGCACCATCCAGGCGGATCGTCTCGCCGTTCAGCATGGTGTTTTCGATGATGGTCTTCGCCAGGTGGGCGTACTCGCCCGGCATGCCGAGACGCTGGGGGAACGGCACCATCTTGCCCAGCGCATCGCGCACTTCCTGCGGCATGCCCATCAGCATCGGGGTCTCGAAGATGCCCGGCGCGATGGTCATCACGCGGATGCCGCTGCGCGACAGGTCGCGCGCCATCGGCAAGGTCATGCCGGCCACGCCGGCTTTCGAGGCGCCGTAGGCGGCCTGGCCGATCTGGCCGTCGAAGGCCGCGACCGAGGCGGTGTTGATGATGACGCCGCGCTCGCCGTGCTCCAGCGCCTCCAGCTTGCCCATGGCGTCGGCCGCCAGGCGGCACATATTGAAGGTGCCGACCAGGTTGATGTTGATGGCGCGCTGGAAGGCGTCCAGCGGGTGCGGGCCGTCCTTGCCGACGGTCTTGATGGCGGGCGCCACGCCGGCGCAGTTGACCAGGCCGCGGACCGTGCCCATCGCGGTGGCGGCCTCGACGGCGGCGATGCCGTCCGCCTCGAGGGTCACGTCGCATTTCACGAAGCGCGCCTTGCCGTTGCCGAGTTCGGCGGCCAGCTTTTCGCCCGCGTCGAGCTGCACGTCGGCCAGCACGACCATGCCGCCGGCTTCCACGATCATGCGCGCGGTGGCTGCGCCCAGGCCGGACGCGCCGCCGCTCACGATGAATACATTGTTCTGAATCTGCATGCTGCTGTCTCCTCCAGTTTCGAGTCAGTTCGAGTAACGTTTACGTAAACGTCAACTACTGGATTGTAGCGAGCTTCAGCGATCAGCGCCATGTTTATAAGCATTGAACGGTCGTGCCGACGCGGCTGCAGGGGCGTCCGCTGCTGCTGACGCCGGCGCCGGTGGGGCCGAGGTTGTAGGTGGCGCCGGCGGCGTCGCGGCAAGCTCCGCCGACGCAGGAATTCAGCGGCGCCGACCGCGGCACCACGGGCTCGGGCGCCGTAGCGGGCGCCGGCACCGACACCGCGCCATAGCCGATCGCCGCCGCCTCGCTGCCGTCCAGCGGACGCGGCGCCAGCGGACCGGCCGGCTGCCAGGCTTCGCGGCGGCGCTGGGTCCGGCTCGACTGCTTCTGCTGCTTCTGGCGCTGCTGTTGCGATTGTTGCGGCTGTTGCGACTGCTGGGGCGACGCCTGGCGCGTCAGGCTGTCGGCCTCGTCATGCACCTCGGCCGGGTCCTTGCGCGCCGGATCGGCGGCTTGCGGCTGGCGCGGATTCAGGACCGGGCCGTAGCTGGGTCCCTGGCTACCGCTCGGCATCGTCGAGGGCGGCGCCGCAGTCGGATTCGTACTGCGCGCGGGCCGGGCGGCATCGCTGTGGCCGGCCGCCTCGTCGGCCACGCCGGCATCCTGGTTGGCCCGGTCGGTGCTCTGGGTACGGGCCCCGGTGGCGGCGCGCTCCTCCTTGCGCAAATAGGATTCGGCCTGCTGCCGGGCTTCCTGGGCCTGCCGCGTCTGCTGCGGACTCTCGACCTGGGCTTGGGGCTGGGCCTGCGACTGGCGCGCCTGGGCCGCAGGAACCGTGCCGGCAAGCAGGGCGGACAGCGCCATCGCGCCGCATATTCCGATCTGTTTCATGGCTCACCTCGATTGGCTGGATGAGGCCATTATCGGCGCGCGCAGTGACGGGAGGCGCGCGCCTGCATGACAGGATTACTGCCCCGGCGGCGGCTCCCACAGCTCGACCTTGTTGCCCTCGGGGTCGATCACCCAGCCGAACTTGCCGTACTCGCCGTCCTCGGTCTTGTCGAGCACCTGGCAACCCTCGTCGCGCAGCACCTGCAGCAGCGCGGCCAGGTCATGGACCCGGTAATTGATCATGAAGGGCGCCGTGCTGGGCGCGTACAGCGTCGTGTCCGATGCGTTGATCGACCAGACCGTCATGCCGCCGGTCGGCTTGCCTTCGTCATCGCTCCAGCTGAAGGCCGTGCCGCCCCAGTCCATCACGTCGATGCCGAGGTGTTGCTTGTACCAGGCGCGCAAGCTCACCGGGTCTTTTGCGTTGAAGAAAATGCCGCCGATGCCAGTTACCCGTTTCATGCGCTCTCCCGTCTCCAAAAATTGTCGGTATAAAACTATTTCACTTTAGCAGGCCGTCAACTCCCTGTCAGCATCCAGGCGTAGCCTGCTATGCTGGACAGGCATACGGCACCACACGATAACGACAGGAGACGGCAATGCAGAATCTGCAGGAGATGTACCAGTCGAAACGCGGCAGCGCCCTCGACGCCCTCGATCACTTGCTCGACGGTGACATGATCATCGTGCCCACCGGGGTCGGCGAGCCCCCTTCCCTGCTGCACGCGCTATCCGAACAGTACCGGCGCTTCAATGACGTCAAGGTCGCGCAGATCCTGGCGATGCGCAAATACGGTTATTTCGAGAAGGCGTGCCGGCCGCACGTGCGCCACGCCGCCCTGTTCTTCGGCGGCGCCTCGCGCGCCGGCGGCCAGGGCGGCTGGTGCGACTTCATCCCGAACTATTTTTCCGAGATTCCGACCCTGATCGAGCGCGGCCTGATGCCGGCCGACGTCGTGTTCGCCATGGCATCGACGATGAGCGCCTCCGGCCACTTCGCCCTCAGCCTGGGCGCCGACTACACGATGGCGGCGGTCGCCAAGGCGCGCGCGGTGGTGCTCGAGGTGAACCCGAACGTGCCCTTTACCCATGGCCAGTGCCACGTCCACCTGTCGCAGGTAACGGCGATCGTCGAGAGCGACGACCCGATCATGGAAGTCGGCCTGCCGAAGATCGGCCCGGTGCAGGAAGCCATCGGCGCCCTGGTCGCCGAGCACATCGAGGACGGTTCTACGCTGCAGATCGGCTACGGCGGCATCCCGGACGCGGTGGTCATGCAGCTGACCGGCAAACGCGACCTCGGCATCCATACCGAGATGATCGGCGACGGCATCCTGACCCTGGTCGAATCCGGCGCCGTCAACAACAGCAGGAAGACCCTGTTGCCGGGCAAGATGGTGGCCACCTTCGCGCTCGGCTCGCGCAAGCTCTACGAGTTCATGCACCACAACCCGATGCTGGAGATGCATCCGTCGAACTTCACCAACGACCCGTATATCGCCGGGCAGAACGACAAGCTGGTGACGATCAACGCCAGCCTGCAGGTCGACCTGCTCGGGCAATGCGGCAGCGAAAGCATCGGCCACCTGCCCTATTCCGGCACCGGCGGCCAGGTCGACTTCGTGCGCGCCGCCAACCGCTCGCGCGGCGGCAAGTCCTTCATCGTGCTGCCTTCGACCGCCAAGGACGGCACGGTGTCGCGCATCGTGCCGACGCTGTCGCCCGGCACCCACGCCACCACCAGCAAGAACGACGTCAACTACGTGGTGACGGAATGGGGCGTGGCACAACTGCGCGGCAAGTCGGCCAAGCAGCGTGCCCAGGCGCTGATTGCGATCGCGCATCCGGATTTCAGGCCGTGGCTGCGGGAAGAGGCCGACAAGATGTGCGTATTTTGATTCGGCGCTCCTCTTGATTCCTGCCCGAAACTCGCGGCGGTGTTGGCGTACGCATGCCATGATGCGGCCATCGCGAACACAGGAGGATCAATGAACCGAGTAGACGAAATCGGCCAGGACGAACACGTGCGCGGCCCGCAGGATGCCGCGCTGACCTTGATCGAATATGGCGACTTCCAGTGCCCCTACTGCGCGCGGGCGCATGCCGGCCTGACCGCCCTGGCGGACGAGGTCGGCGGCATCCGCCTGGTGTACCGCCACCTGCCGCTGGCCGACTTCCACCCGCTGGCCGAACTGGCGGCGGAGGCGGCCGAGGCCGCAGGCAGCCAGGGCAAGTTCTGGGACATGCACGACCTGCTCTTCGAACAGCAGCGCACGGTCATGGACAAGCAGGACCTGGCCGTGCTGGCGGAGAGCCTGGACCTCGACATCGAGCGCTTCCGCACCGACGTGCTGGAGCGCCGCCACCGCCCGCGCGTGCAGCAGGATCTCGCGCGGGCCCACCACGACGGCGCCACCGGCACGCCGACCTTCTTCATCAACGGCGTGCGCTATCGCGGCGATTCGGATCGCGATTCGCTGCGACGGGCCCTGGAAGAGGCGCTGGGACGCTGACGGCGCGTGCGGCCACGGCGGCGGCCGGGCGCATCATGGCGGGCTCGGTTACCGCCAGCCAGCCGCCACCCGCCGGCATCAGCGGCACCAGCATCAGCGCGACGATATTGATGATCTTGATCAGCGGGTTCACCGCCGGCCCGGCCGTGTCCTTGTAGGGGTCGCCGACCGTATCGCCGGTAACGGCCGCCTTGTGGGCATCCGACCCCTTGCCGCCGAAGTGATTGTCCTCGATATACTTCTTGGCATTGTCCCAGGCGCCGCCGCCGGTGGTCATCGAGATCGCCACGAACAGGCCGGTGACGATGGTCCCCATCAGCATGCCGCCCAGGGCGATCGGGCCCAGCAGCATGCCGACCGCCACCGGCACCACCACCGGCAGCAGCGAGGGCAGCACCATCTCGCGGATCGCCGAGGCGGTCAGCATGTCGACGGCCTTGTCGTATTCCGGCTTGCCGGTGCCGGCCATGATGCCGACGATGTCGCGGAACTGGCGCCTCACCTCGACCACGACGGCGCCGGCGGCCCGCCCCACCGCCTCCATCGCCAGCGCGCCGAACAGGTAGGGCACCAGGCCGCCGATGAAGAGGCCGACGATCACCATCGGATTCGACAGCTCGAAGCTGATGCGGGTGCCGCCCGCCTCCAGCGCATGCGTGTAGTCGGCGAACAGCACCAGCGCCGCCAGCCCGGCCGAGCCGATCGCATAGCCCTTGGTGACGGCCTTGGTGGTGTTGCCAACGGCATCCAGCGGATCGGTGACGGCGCGCACGCTGTCCGGCAGGCCGCTCATCTCGGCGATGCCGCCGGCGTTGTCGGTGATCGGCCCGTAGGCGTCCAGGGCGACGATGATGCCGGCCATCGACAGCATGGCGGTGGCGGCGATCGCGATGCCGTACAGCCCCGCCATCGCAAAGGCCAGCAGGATCGCGGCGCACACCGCCAGCACCGGGTAGGCGGTCGCCTTCATCGAGACGCCCAGGCCGGCGATGATGTTGGTGCCGTGGCCGGTGGTGGAAGCTTCGGCGATGTGGCGCACCGGGCGGAACTCGGTGCCGGTGTAGTACTCGGTGATGTAGACCATCGAGCCGGTCAGCAGGATGCCGACCAGGGCGCAGCCCAGCATGCGCCAGCGCATGGCATCGTCCGGCCAGACCAGCCAGGTGACCACCGCAAAGCCGATCAGCGACAGCCCGGCCGACCACCACAGCCCCGTGTACAGGGCCGACATGATCTTGTGTCCCGGCCGGTTCTTGACCAGCGAGCAGCCGATGATCGAGGAGATGATCGACACCGCGCCCAGCAGCATCGGGTAGATCACCGCCGTGCCCCCCATCGCCGGCACCATGAGGGCCCCCAGCAGCATGGTCGCCACCAGGGTCACGACATAGGTCTCGAACAGGTCGGCCGCCATGCCGGCGCAGTCGCCGACGTTGTCGCCCACGTTGTCGGCGATGACGGCAGGATTGCGCGGATCGTCCTCGGGAATGCCGGCCTCGACCTTGCCGACGAGGTCGGCGCCGACGTCGGCGCCCTTGGTGAAGATGCCGCCGCCCAGGCGCGCGAAGATCGAGATCAGCGAGGCGCCGAAGGCCAGGCCGACCAGGGGCTGGATGGTGTCGTGCGGCGACAGGGCCGGGTCGGCGCGCGCCACCAGGAACCAGTAGAACAGCGAGACCCCGAGCAGCCCGAGCCCGACCACCAGCATGCCGGTGATGGCGCCGCCGCGGAAGGCCACGTGCAGGGCCTGGTCCAGTCCGCGTGAGGCGGCCTGGGCGGTGCGGACGTTGGCGCGCACCGAGACGTTCATGCCGATGAAGCCGCAGGCGCCGGACAGCACGGCGCCGGCCAGGAAGCCGGCCGCGGTCAGGCCCCCAAGGAGGAAGAAGATGGCGATCAGCAGGACGACGCCGACGATGCCGATGGTGCGGTACTGGCGCGCCAGGTAGGCCGACGCGCCCTGCTGGATGGCCAGCGAGATTTCCTGCATGCGGCCGTTGCCGGGATCCTGTTGCAGGACCCAGCTGCGCGACCACAGCCCGTAAAGTACCGCGATGACGCCGCATGCGACGGCGAAGCCCAGCTGTGTGGATGCCATATCGTCCCTCCCCCATTGTCCTTCGATCAAGTACTTCTATTACGCGAGTAATGCGAACTTTGATCCAAAAACCTGGACGGATGGCACGACGTCATCCGGAGCCAACGGGCGGCCGCGATCTGCGGGCGCGCCCGGACAAGCGCTTAGTCTGCCAGTGCGGCGAACGCGGCTTCGCGTACCTGCTCGACCGGGCCCACGCCCGAGATCTTGCGGTACTTCGGCGCGCCCGGCAGGCCCGACTGCGCCCACTTGTTGTAGTAGCCGAGCAGGACTTCGGTCTGGTTGTGGTAGACCGCCAGACGCTTCTTGACGGTTTCTTCCTGGTCGTCGTCACGCTGGACCAGCGGCTCGCCGGTGACGTCGTCCAGGCCTTCGACCTTCGGCGGGTTGAACTTGACGTGGTACACGCGGCCCGAAGGCTGGTGGGTGCGGCGGCCGGTCATGCGCTCGACGATCATTTCGTCCGGCACGTCGATTTCCAGCACATAGTCGATGTTCACGCCGCTGTCCTTCATCGCGTCCGCCTGCGCGATGGTGCGCGGGAAGCCGTCGAACAGGTAACCGTTGGCGCAATCCGCCTCCTTCAGGCGCTCCTTCACCAGGCCGATGATGATGTCGTCCGACACCAGCTGGCCTGCGTCCATGACCTTCTTCGCTGCCAGGCCCAGCTCGGTGCCGGCCTTGATGGCTGCACGCAGCATGTCGCCGGTGGAAATCTGTGGAATATTGTATTTTTCTTTAATGTAATTCGCCTGAGTGCCTTTACCGGCGCCGGGGGCTCCTAACAGAATGAGACGCATGAAGGATTTCCTAAAAGGTGTTGAAGACGGTCATCATTTCTGATGGCCGAGTTTGATGCATATTTGACTAGCTTGATCCGAAAGTTACCACAAAAGCAGGCCGCGGCGCCACTGCCGGGGGGCCATCGCAGGGGCTGCTTGACATGGCGCAGACCGCTAGCGCCATGGTTTCCATCAGGATCAAGATGCGAAGTAAGAACGTACCCGCGCCAGGTCTTCCGGGGTGTCTACCCCAGCCGCAGGGGCGCTGTCGGTGACATGGACCGCGATCGGCACGCCATGCCAGAGCACGCGCAACTGTTCCAGCGCTTCGATCGTTTCGAGCGGAGAGGGTTCCAGTTGCGGATACTGTTGCAGGAAAGCGTTGCTGTAAGCATACAAACCGATGTGGCGCAGCGGCAGGTAGCCGGCCGGCAAGGCGTCGCGGTTCTGGGCGAAACCGTCGCGGTGCCAGGGGATGGTGGCGCGCGAGAAGTAGAGGGCGCGGCCGAGCTTGTCGAGCACGACCTTGACCACGTTCGGATTGAAGGCGTCCGCCGCGTCGTGCAGCGGGTGGGCGCAGGTGGCCATCGGCACGTCGGCGCCGATGCGGGCCGCGCAGGCGGACAGCAGGGCCGGGTCGATCAGCGGCTCGTCGCCCTGCAGGTTGACCACCACGGCATCGGCGGGCAGGCCGAGGGTGCGCGCCACTTCGGCGATGCGGTCGGTGCCGGACGGATGGCTTGCTGCGGTCATGCAGGCTTCGATGCCATGCGCGGCGCAGGCGGCCAGGATGTCGGCATGGTCGGTGGCGACCACGATGCGCGCGGCGCCGGATTCCCTGGCGCGCTCGGCCACGCGTACCACCATGGGCTTGCCGCCGAGGTCGGCCAGCGGCTTGTTCGGCAGCCGGGTCGAGGCCAGGCGCGCCGGGATGATGACGATGAAGCTCATACGGCGATTCAGACGGCCGGTTCGACCTTGCGGGCCTGGTCGGCCCACATGATCGGGATGCCGTCGCGGATCGGATAGGCCAGGCGGTCCGGGCGGCAGATCAGCTCCTGCGCTTTCTTGTCATATTCGAGCGGGCCTTTGCACAGGGGGCAGACCAGGATATCAAGCAGTCGGGCGTCCACGACATTTCTCCACGATTTGAGCGGCCAGCGCAGGGTCGATCTGCGCGGTGACCGGGACGACCCACAGACGCGGGTCGTTGTTCAGGTGTTCAAGTTGCCGACATTTTACTGCATCCTTCTCCGTAATCAGGATGAGTGCGGCGTCCAGGTCCCGGAAAGGATCGTCCAGGAAGTCGTGGTGGTCGGGCAGCGGCAGCTCCTGCGGCGCCAGGCCGGCATTGCGCAGCATGGCAAAGAAGCGTCCCGGATTGCCGATGCCGGCCGCGGCCACGATGGGCTTGCCGGCCGCGATGCCGGCCAGCCCGGCCAGCGGCAGGCGCCGCGCCGGATCGCAAAGCTGCTCGGCATAATCCCCTGCCAGCCGCATCTGGTAAGGCCGGCCGCCCACCGCCAGCGCCAGCGCGGGCGTCAGTTCGGGCGTGTTGACCACCGTGAAATCGCGGCGGCGCGAAGGCGGTTCGCGCAGCGGCCCGGCCGGAAGTAGCCAGCCGTTGCCGACGCCGCGGCCGTCGAACAGCACCAGCTCGACGTCGCGCCGCAGCGCGTAATGCTGCAGGCCGTCGTCCGTCACCAGCACGTCGACCCCGGGATGGCGCGCCAGCAGGTGGCGGCCGGCCTCGGCGCGGCGGCGCCCCACCACCACCGGACAGCCGGTGCGGGCGGCGATCAGCAGCGGCTCGTCGCCGACCTCGCGCGCGCTCGAGCCGGCCAGCACTTCGCGCGGACCGCTGTCGGCATCGCCGCCATGGCCGCGCGAGATCACGCCCGGGCTCAGGCCGGCGGCGCGCAATTGCTCGACCAGCCAGATGGTCAACGGGGTTTTACCCGTGCCGCCGATGAAGATATTGCCGACCACGACGACGGGCACCGGCAGGCCTTCCGACTTCAGGACGCCGGCGCGGAACAAGCCGGCACGCAGGGCGGCCAGCAGGCGGAACAGCAGCGACAGCGGCCACAGCGCCAGGGCCAGCGGGCCGCGGCGCAGCCAGGCGCGGGTAAGGGTTGATTCGAGGGAGGATGCCATATTGTTGCCGCATAAACGTCGTTCCCGCGAAAGCGGGAACCCATGCAGAGCAACAGAATTCGGCATGCCGGAAGCACCTTGATGCTTCAGAAATACCGACTTCGGAGCTTCAGTATGGATTCCCGCTTTCGCGGGAATGACGAATCTATTTCTGCCCGCCGCTCTGCGCCGCAAACGTCAGCTTGTCATACCCCGCCATGCGCGCTGCTTCCAGAACATTGATCACCATCTGGTGCATGGCAAACTGGTCGGCATTCACGATGATCACCGGATCCTTGACCGGATTGGCCAGCGGCTGGCCGTCCGGGCCGGTGCTTGCCGCACGCTTGAGGTCGTCGGCGAGGCCGGCCACGCCGTGGAAGGAGACCGGCGCGTTATTCACAGTGTAATTACCCTTGGCATCGACGGTGACGTTGATCTCGAAGGGCTTGTCGATCGCCTTCTCGGCGTCGGCGGTCGGCAGGGTGATCTGCAGCTCGGTGAACTTGCTGTAGGTGGTGGTGACCATCAGGAAGATCAGCACCACCAGCAGCACGTCGATGAACGGGATCAGGTTGATCTCCGGATCCTCGCGCTTGCGGCCGCGGCGGAAGTCCATCATTTGCGGGCACCGTGGACGACGTCGACGAATTTCACGGCCTTCAGCTCCATGTCCATGATGAAGCTGTCGACCAGGGCGCGGAAGTGGCGGTAGAACACCAGCGCCGGCATCGCGATCGCCAGGCCGAAGCCGGTGTTGTACAGGGCCACCGAGATGCCGTGGGCCAGCTGGGCCGGATTGGTGCCGGACGCATTCTGGGCGCCGAAGATCTCGATCATGCCGACCACGGTGCCGAACAGGCCCATCAGCGGCGCCAGCGAGGCGATCGTGCCCAGGGTGGTCAGGAAACGTTCCAGCACATGGGCCACGCCCCTGCCCGCTTCTTCGATCGACTCCTTCATCACGTCGCGCGGGGCGTCGACGTTGCGCAGGGCCGCGGCCAGCACGGCGCCGAGCGGCGAGTTGGTCTGCAACTTGTCGATGATGTCCGGCGTGACCTTGCCGCTGCGATAAACCTGGATGACTTCGTCGAGCAGCTGACGCGGCAGGATTTTTTCGCGGCGCAGGTAGATCAGGCGTTCGATAATCAGCGCCAGCGCGATGATCGAGGCAATCAGCAACAACCAGATGGGCCAGCCGGCGGCTTGGAGAATGGCGAGCAAAAGGAACTCCCGGGTGAATGGAAAACGGTGCGTATGTGTATAGAAAAACTATACGTGAACGAATTCCGCAATGTAACGTGTTGCCCGCTTTGCGGCAAGTAGAGTTCTGCACACTTTCTGTGGATAAAAGTGTGCGCAAGCCTGCCCCCGGCAGGCAAGCGCCTTGATTCTTAAAGGATATTTTTCCATGCGTAAAAACACGGCATGCTCACCAGGGGGATTTCCAAGACGCAACAAAGCCGCATTGTGACAACGGTACTTGCCCACAATTTCTGTGGATAAATTTGTGCGAAATAGCCTTTCCTCAAGGTAAGTCATTGATTCTAATCAGGGAAATTTTCTCGATGAAAATTTTAGCAGCGCAGTGCCTGGATTCCTGCCCTTCAGGCCACTGCGCTTCTTCACATTTTTTGTGGACAAAATTGTGCGCAAGCACACATAGCTGCCGTAAACCCCTTGATTCATAAGGGAAAAATGCCCAAGCACGTTTTTTAGGCAGGGCGGGTTCTCCACACCCGCGCCCATCTTTGCACACAAATTGTGGAAAACAATGTGAGCAAGGCCGCTCAATCAAGCCTAAGCGATTGAATTCAAAGCAAAAAGGCCATCAAGCCTAAAATTTGGGCAGAACCGCAGGCTTCCCGGTGCTGGTATAGTCGCATCCCTGGCGATCCCGAGGCCGGGATGCCGGAACATCGGCTCGATGTGCGCCGATGCGAGGGCACGCCACGACGGACCTCCACAGCCGGGCAAGCTTCTGCACAAATTTTGTGGAAAAGATTGTTAGCAAGCGCCTTGATCGATATCAAAGTGTTTGAATTTAAAGGACAATTTATCTGTGCAGCATTTTTAGGCAGGCGCCGGCTTGTGCACAACACCCTGCCCTGGCCACCGGGACAGCCCAGGTGTGCACATAAATTGTGGAAAACGATGTGAGCAAGGGCCTGAACAGCAGCCTAAGTGCTTGATTGCCTTAAGAAAACATATGCATGCCTCATTTTTGCGCAGGGTGGATCGCCAAGGCGCTTATCCACTTCCTCACAGATTCTGTGGATAAGATTGTGGCCAAGTGCCCACCGGACTCGACAAGTCTTTGATCCGTAAGGAAATTTTGTTTCTGCATCGAAATCAGGCAGCCAAAATAAACATTAAAAATCAACTGTTTACAAAAACAATTTGTTGTACACCCTGAGATATGGCGCCCGCATCAGGCCGCCCTATTTTTGTGGACAGTTCCATTTAGCTCATCCATATGCTGACTCCCTCCGACACCGATCCGGCCTATGCCGCCCCGCCCGTCCTCACCGTCACCGCGCTCAACCAGCAGGTCGCGCGCCTGCTGGAACGCTCGTTTCCGCTGGTGTGGATCGGCGGCGAAATCTCGAACTTCACCCGCGCGGCGTCCGGCCACTGGTATTTCACGCTGAAGGATGATGCCGCCCAGGTGCGCGCCGTGATGTTTCGCGGCCGCGCCCAGTACGCCGGCTTCACGCCGCGCGAAGGCGACAAGGTCGAGGTGCGCGCCCTGGTCACGCTGTACGGCGCGCGCGGCGATTACCAGATCAACGTCGAGGCGATCCGCCGCGCCGGCGTCGGCGCCCTCTACGAAGCTTTCATGCGCCTGAAGGACAAGCTGTCGAACGAAGGCCTGTTCGACCAGGAACGCAAGCGCCCGCTGCCGCTGTTCACGCGCGCCATCGGCATCGTCACCAGTCCCCAGGCCGCGGCCCTGCGCGACGTCCTCACCGCGCTGCGGCGCCGCGCCCCGCACGTGCGGGTGGTGCTCTACCCCGCCCCGGTGCAGGGTCAGGGCGCGGCCGAGAAGATCGCCGAGGCCATCGCCACCGCCTCGCGCCGGCAGGAAGTCGACGTGCTGCTGGTCTGCCGCGGTGGCGGTTCGATCGAGGATCTGTGGAGCTTCAACGAGGAAGTGGTGGCGCGCGCCATCAACGCCGCCGCGATGCCGGTGATCTCGGGCGTGGGCCACGAGACCGATTTCACCATCGCCGACTTTGCCGCCGACCTGCGCGCGGCGACGCCGACCGCCGCCGCCGAGCTGGCCGCCACCGCCCGCGACGAGTGGATGAGCTCACTGGAAGCGGATGCGGACGACCTGCGTCGCGCCATGGAGCGCATCCTGTCCGAGGCGAACCAGGGCCTGGACAACCTGAGCCGCCGGATGGTCAGTCCCTCGGACCGCATCGCCAACCAGCGCCTGAAACTCCTGGGCATGGCCAGTGGTCTGACGCATGCGGTGCGCACGCCCATCAACCGGAATGGCGTGCTGCTGGCCCAGCTGCAGCAGCGCTGGGCCCGCCACCTGCCGGATGTGCGCTCGCTGCGTGCCCTGCTGGCGTCGGAGCGGCGCCAGCTGGTGTCCGGCATGACGAGCCAACTGCGCCAGCGCCGCGAAGCGCTAGCCGCGCTGTCGGCGCAACTGGAGCTGCTGAACCCGCAGCGCACGCTCGAGCGCGGCTATGCGATCGTCAGCAATGCCAAGGGCAAGGTGCTGCATTCGCCGGGCCAGATCAAGCCGCGCGACACCATCGTGGTGCGCCTGGCCGAGGGCAGCGCCGAGGTCGGCGTGGCGAGCGTGCAAGATCTGCTAAGTACTTGAAGAACCGGATGCGGTGCAAGGCGCCGGTTCTGGCAGCCAAAAACACATTTAGTCCTGGGCGAGTACTTGATGAAATCTGCAACCTTTTCACATCCGGTTTAGAATAGCGACCGTTTCGGAAGAACGACCCGTTTCCAACCAATCAAGGAATAAGACATGGAACATACTCTGCCGCCGCTGCCGTACGCCAAGGATGCCCTCCAGCCGACCATGTCGGCTGAAACCCTGGAATTCCACTATGGCAAGCACCACCAGGCCTACGTGACCAACCTGAACAACCTGATCAAGGGCACCGAGTTCGAAAACCTGTCCCTGGAAGAAATCATCAAGAAATCGCAGGGCGGCGTGTTCAACAATTCCGCCCAGGTGTGGAACCATACCTTCTTCTGGAACTGCATGGCCCCGAACGCCGGCGGCGCCCCGACCGGTCCGGTCGCCGACGCGATCAACGCCAAGTGGGGTTCCTTCGACAAGTTCAAGGAAGAGTTCCAGAAGTCGGCCGTCGGCAACTTCGGTTCGGGCTGGACCTGGCTGGTCAAGAAGCCGGACGGCACCGTCGACATCGTCAACACCTCGAACGCCGGCACCCCGCTGACCACCGAGAACAAGGCCCTGCTGACCGTCGACGTCTGGGAGCACGCCTACTACATCGACTACCGCAACGCCCGTCCGAAGTTCGTCGAGTCGTGGTGGAACATCGTCAACTGGGACTTCGTGAACAAGAACTTCGCGTAATCCAGGCAGTACTGTTTCGTCATCATCAAGTATTCATGGCCCGCCTCGTGCGGGCCATGTCTTTTTGAGCGTCACTCCGGCTCAGCCTTGGGCTGCTTCGCGCAAACGTCTGGCAGCGCCACCGCTGCCATGGCGCATTCCTTTGCAGTCGACCCGGGCTCTACTCGACGTTGCGGACTCACCAACAATTCGACTATACTCGAAATATCGAATTAAAGGATGGATATCCATGGAGAACAAGGATGCAGTGGCAGCGCTGGCCGCGCTCGCACAGGAATCGCGGCTGGCGACTTTCCGGCTTCTTGTGGAGGCTGGGCCCAACGGGCTTGCCGCGAGCAGGATTGCCGAAGCACTTGGCATGCCGCCCTCTTCGCTCTCGTTCCACCTGAAAGAATTATCCAACGCGAATCTCATCCTGTCGCGCCAGGAAGGCCGGTTCGTCATCTATGCCGCGCAGTTCGGCACGATGAACGCACTGCTTGGTTTCCTCACCGAGAACTGCTGCGGCGGCAATCCTTGCTCCTCAACCGGCAGCCCGGCCTGCGAACCGGGCACATCCTCTTGCGCCTCGTGAGCGACGGCCGATCAATTCATTTCCGACTCCGCGACCTGACGTGAACCTACTTTTCCTCTGCACCGGCAACTCCTGCCGCTCGCTCATCAGCGAAGCCGTCTTCAACCACTTGGCGCCCGCCGGCTGGCATGCCATCAGCGCCGGCAGTCAGCCGACCGGCAAGCTGAACGAGCGGGCGCTGGCCCTGCTGGCCAGCAAAGGCATTCCGACCGAGGGCTACTACAGCAAGTCCTGGGACAAGCTGCCCGTGACACCGGACATCGTGGTGACTGTCTGCGGCAGTGCCGCAGCTGAAACCTGCCCGGCATATCTTGGCCCGGTCTTGCGCACGCACTGGGGTGTGGACGACCCAAGCCATGTTGTCGGCACCGACGACGAAATCCATGCCGCCTTCGAGCAGGCCTACGCGACCCTGCGAACGCGGATCGAGGCTTTCCTGGCCCTGCCGCTGGAAGAACTCAAAAACGACAAAGCGCTTTTGAAGGCGGAGCTGGATCGCATCGGCTGCCTGTCCGCGTGATGTCCTGAAGACTGACGGAGGAATCGAGCAATGACATTTGCCAGACGAATCGTCGCCGAAGGCCTCGGCACGGCGCTCCTGCTGGCCGTGGTGGTCGGCTCGGCCATCATGGCCGAGCGTCTGGCCGGCGGCAATGTTGCGATCGCACTGATGGCCAACGCGATCGCGACCGGCACCGGTCTCGTGGCCCTGATCCTGATGTTCGGGACCATCTCGGGCGCACACTTCAACCCGCTTGTCACGCTGTCGGAAGCGTGGCAGAAGAACCTGCCGGTAGCCGACGTCATCCCTTACATCGTTGTGCAGATCGCCGGCGCCTTTGCCGGCGTGGCGGCGGCACACCTGATGTTCGACGTCCCGGTATTCGTCGCGTCGGAACACGCACGCACCGGCGCCGCGCAGTGGTGGAGCGAATTCGTCGCCAGCTTCGGCCTGATTGCAGTGATCATCGGCTGCTCGCGCAGCCGGCCGGCCGTGACGCCGTTCGCGGTCGCCGCCTACATCACGGCCGCCTACTGGTTCACCTCGTCGTCCTCGTTCGCCAACCCCGCGCTCACCCTGGCCCGCTGCGCCACCAATACCGTCGCCGGCATCCGTCCCTCCGATGCCCCCGGATTCATTCTGGCGCAGCTTCTCGGTGCCGCCGCCGCGACGCCACTGTTCTGCTGGCTGTACCCGGCGGCGCATCGCGATGCGACGGTGGCCGGTACCGTGGCGCAGAGCGACTTCGCTGTTATGGAAGAGAACCCGGAGATCAAACATGGTTGAGCCGTTATCGAATCTCCCCAACATCAAGCCGGAACTGCTGGACTTGCCCACGGCCGGGAAGCTGGAGCCGACCGGCGACCTGAACCACCCGCCGCGCATCCTGATGCTGTACGGCTCCCTGCGCGAACGCTCCTTCAGCCGCTTCCTCACCTGGGAGGCGGCACGTATCCTCGAACACTTCGGCGCCGAGGTAAAAATCTTCGATCCGATGGAGCTGCCGATGGTCGGCAGCGTGGCGGACACGCACCCGAAGGTGGTCGAGCTGCGCGAGCTGTGCCTGTGGTCGGAAGGCCAGGTATGGTGCAGCCCGGAGCGGCATGGCGCGATCACGGCGGTGATGAAGAACCAGATCGACTGGATTCCGCTGGAGATGGGCGCGATCCGGCCGAGCCAGGGGCGTACCCTGGCGGTGATGCAGGTCTGCGGCGGCTCGCAGTCGTTCAACGTGGTGAACACCTTGCGCCTGCTGGGACGCTGGATGCGCATGTTCACGATACCGAACCAGTCGTCGGTGCCGATGGCGTACAAGGAATTCGACGACGCGGGGCGGATGCGCCCTTCGGCCTACTATGACCGCGTGGTCGACGTCATGGAAGAACTCTACAAGATGACGCTGCTGATGCGTGGCCGCACCGATTACCTGACCGACCGCTACAGCGAACGCAACGAGCGCGCACGCAAGGCGATCGACCGGCAGATCGAAAAATTGTAGGCCCCGCCACCCGCGGCCCCGCCAACCGAAGCCGGTTTCCGAATCAGCCGACGGGTGCAAGCGCCTGCAAATACGCCACTGCACGCTCAATGGTACGTAGATCGTCATGGCGTCCGACGACGACCCGGCCGCTTCGAAGATCGACCTTGACCTCCAGCGCCGGATCGATCTTCCGGATCGCCGTCTTCAGACGATAAACACAGAACACGCAGCGCAAGCCCGGCACGGGATACTCGACCATGATCGCTCCAAAGAGATGAACAGGGGATCGAGCGTAATCCTTCCAATAATGGCAAGGTCAATCGAATTCGAAAGCCTGCCCGCCAACCGTCACCAGGCGCCGCTGCCCCTCGCTCTTGACCGTCACCGTCGGCCGCTTGCAGCCGACATCCAGCAGCACCAGGAATTCCGCCACCGAACCGCCATCGTTCTTCAGGTAGAAGGCGCCATGGTCTTCCGTTACTCCTTTCTTCGGCCGCGGTCCGTCCCACCTGGCGAATGGGGCGTCGCCGTTCAGGTCGCGCAGGCAGACCGATTGGCGGCCCGAGCCGATCTTCACGCTGGACGGGCTCTCGATCTTCATGAGGACCGGCGCGTGCACGTTGAACTCGTAGGTGTGCGGCGTCTTCGCCGACAGCTTGTCGCGCACCACGAAGGCGTTCGGGCCATGCAGGTACACGACCTGGCGCCTGGCCTGGGTCAGCCGGCCGCCATAGGCCGGCGTCGCGTCGCCCTCCGCGTAGTCGTGGTCCGGCTTCACGGAGAACGCGGTGATGCGGCCGTTGTGCTGCAGCGGCTCGCGGTAGCCGTCCACCAGCTGGCCCTTGCCGCCGTCGAAGGTGATGGCGTTCTGCGACCTGGTCTGGCGGTACCAGTCGGTCCATTGCGGCGAGCCGTACCAGTCGTACCAGCCGGCCTTGACCAATAGCGGCTTGCCCGCCACCGTCAGCAACAGGCCGTTCTGGTCGCCGTGGCTGTGGTTGAACGAACCGTAGGGGCTGGACTTGAAGTAAAACGAGGCATCGCCGCTCGAGCCGATGTCCTTGTGCATCGCCACCCAGCCGATGCTCGGGAACCCGGCCGCGTTATCCGGCGGGATCTTGCGCCGGGTACCGGTCACGGGCATCGGGTAAGGCCCCTCGAGCGTGGACAGCGCATCCTCGTTGGCCTTGACCTTGCCCGCATACCAGGCGGCGCGCGGCGACACCATGCGGTTCGCCAGCGCGCGCAGCACGCGGAAATCGGGTTTGGTTTCGGAGCCGTCGCCGAAGGCATGCACGGCAGCGCCCGGCGGCACGAATTCGATGAGGAAGTTCATGAAACCCACCGTCCACGGCTTGGCGTACAGGTTCACGCCGGTCGCCTGCAGAATCGGATCCCACAGCGCGACCAGGTAGCCGGCCGTGTATTCGGCGTAGGCGGTGCCGTTGGCGTAGCCGCCTTCCTGGTCCGACCAGGGTTCCGGCGTGGCGGCATGGGCGCGGAAGCTGAAGTCGAACCACTGCCGGGCGTCCGGGATGTCGCCCAGCGCCAGGGTCGAGATCAGCGCCATATAGCCTTGCAAGGTCGTCGCGTGTGGATCGAAAGGGTGCTGGTCCAGGCGTCCGCGGTCGGCGGCCAGGTCCTTGAACATCTCGGCGCCGCGCACGCTCACGGTCTTCAGCCACTTCGCCTTGCGGCCGGCGTCCAGGTCGCCGGCCAGCAGGTCGATCGCTTTTACCAGCGAGAGCGCGATCTGGCGCGTCGCCTGGTCCTGGTTGGCATAGCTGGTCGGGCCCGCGGGGTCCAGCGCGGCCAGCTGGTCGCCGCGCTTGAACGCCTCGTTCAGGTAAGCCGGTTCCTTCTTCAGACGCCACAGGATGGCCGCCGATTCCAGCTGGCGTGAGGCCTCGTCGATGCGGTTCGCGACTTCCCTCTGCTGGGCTGCCATCGCTGCCGTCAATGGCGCAGCGATCACGAGCGGCCATTTCTCGTCATCCAGGTCGGGCAGCGCCCCGGTCTGCAGCCTGACCACGTTGACCAGGCGGCTCAGGTAAGGGTCCAGGTCCTTCTTCTTCGAGGCGCTCCAGGCGGCGTAGGGCGTGAACGACGATGGCAGCGAACGCGGCCGGGCCTTCGCCAGGATACGCGCGCGCAGCGCGGCATTGTCCGGCACCTCGAACGTGGTCGACTTGCCGGTGATCGAAAAGGTCCGCGGCGCCGACCAGTCGTTCGAGCCGGACGGGCGCACGCGCCAGCTGTAGTTGCCCGGCGCCAGGGACTTGGCCGGCAGGTACCAGTTGCGTTCGACGGTCGCCCCGAGCGGCGAACCGCCCTCCGGCCTGATCTGGATCTCGTAGCGGGCCGCGCCGCCGGGGTAACGGGCCCAGCTGAAGGTGGGCGGGTTCTGCAACTGGACTTCGCTGTTCGACGGCTTGGTCTGCACGACCAGCGGATCGGCCGATTGCGCCCAGTCGGCCTGTGCGCTGAGCGGCCACAGCAGCGGCATGCAGGCCGCCGCAAGGGCTATTCCTTTCCAGTGCAATGTCATGCGGATGCTCCCGTGAATGGGAACCATGATCCTGGCGCACGACCTTTTCGACTGTGCGCCAGTTAGCGGTACCGGCGAGCGGACTTTTTCATTGGCGCTGTTCGCGCTAAGTGTTGAACCTGCCGAGCGCCGCTCTCAAAAACATATCCGGGCTGGCAATGCGCTGTCCATCCAGCGCCCAGCGCCAGCCGAAGTAATGGCCCAGATAACGGCTGGCAACGCCGCGGAAAGGCAGCAGCCAGGCGCGCATCCTGCTGTGATACGCGTTCACGTTCTGGATGTGCAGCGCACCGCGCCTTCGTTCGCCGGCGCTCGCGTTGATGGCCTCATGTGAGATCCCGAGCTCCCGCGCGAATGCCGGATAGGCGGCGTGGCTATCGGTCACCAGCAGCACGTCACGCTCAAGGCGCGGCCCCAGGTGTTGCAATAGCTGCCGCTTGCTCACGCTGCCCTTGCCGGTCACGGCGTCGATGGTCTGGCCGCTGCGATCGCGTGCGACCAGGATGCACACCTGCTCGTTCGAGATCCCAC